>DATFLS010000505.1:0-4568 GCA_035267465.1 bacterium | reverse complement strand
CGAACCAATGGAGCCCACATCCACGCTGTTGGCATCATCGATCACCAGCGCCGCACCCTCCCGGAGTAACGGGACGAATGGTTCCGGGGAATACTCGCCGTACCAGTGCCCCACCCACTCGTCGAATTCTTCGGTCTCCGTTTGACCGGCAGGCGGTTTGTTGGTCGGGACGTAACGCACTGTCACTGCAATTCCGATGAACTGGTGGGTGAACTCTTCGATATCCTTCCACAATGCATGGATGTCCGGATCCATGAGACCGACGTTTTGAAGGCCGACCTTATCCATACCATCTGAAACGTCCGCCACCCGCAATCCTTCGAATAACTGAAGAATCGCCTGATCTTCCGCCTGAGAATACACCGGCGTGGGAATGAAATTTTTCCCCTGCCGCAGCTCCTCCACATTTTCCGGCTGTGCCAGAACGGCACTTCCCATGAGCAGTGAAACAGACAGGACTGTAATCCAAAGACTGTAACGATTTCCTCGCATAGATATCTCCTCCTTGCTCGGTTACTCAGTCTGGGTAATTTCTGCGGACTGCAGATAGGGGGTAACCATTTCAGTCCAGAGATGGTAGCCCGCCGGTGTCAGATGCAGCCCGTCTTCGATCAGCAGTTCTTTGCGGGGTTTTCCATCCAGCCCCAGCATGGACGAGAAAATGTCGATATATTCAAGATTCGATCTCCACAAAGTAAACTCTCGGATCATCTGGTTGGCTTCCGCCATCTCCTCAATCAGATTCCATCTGGCGAAACTGGGTTTGATAGCAATATATCCGATTCTCGTATCGGGAAGTGCTGCATGGACTTTCTCGACAAATCGCCTGAAATCCGCGAAGACCCGGTCCGGGCTTTTTCCGTTTGCGATGTCATTATCCCCTTCGTAAACAATGATCACCGCCGGCTTATACGGGAGGACGATACGGTCCGCATAGTACAGCAGGTCTTCCATTTCCGATCCGCCGAAACCGCGCTGTATCACCTGGACGAACGGAAAATCCTGCTGCAAGGATTCCCACCCCCGGATACTGGAACTTCCGGCAAACAGCACTGCTCCTTCCGGGGGAGGGTTCTGTTCATCCTGCGCTTCAAAGGCCTGTATCGCAGATTCCCAGCGATCGGGTTGCCCGGTTACCTTCTGCGCTCCCGGGAATATGAATATTACTCCGAGGAGTAACGCTAGCTTCTGATAAAGACGATACATACACCACCTGCCTGTTCTGAATTTATCGGAAATATTCCTGCTGTCGTGCCTGCCTGGACGATCAGAGTTTCCACCGACGCCGTGATCATCGAGTTACCTGAGCAGACTCAGGACAAACACCATGATAATTCCGGTGACCCCGGCAAGACCGGAGCTTACCGTTTGGAGCCGGTATGCCTGGGAAACGTCCATTCCGGAGAACTGGCTGACCACCCAGAAATAGCTGTCATTGGCATGGGAAACCGTCATCGCTCCGGCGCCGATAGCCAGCGTCACCAGCACCGGTCCCATTCCCCCGGCCAATCCCATGGTCGACAGGAGCGGGGTGACAATGGAAGCGGTGGTGATAATGGAGACCGTCGATGATCCCTGGGCGGTTTTCATGGCGGCGGCAATCAGGAACGGGAGAAAGATCCCGATATTCCAATTCGCCAGGGTATTCCCCAGGTAATCTCCGATTGGGGTCGCCCGTAATACGCTGCCCAGTGCCCCGCCGGCACCGGTGATTAAAATAATTGTCCCGGCATTCTTCAGGCCGGTGCCCACCCAGTCCCGGTAGACATGCGGACCACGTTCGCGCACAGTCAGAAAGACCAGGAGCACACCCAGAATCAGCGCCGTATTGGGATCGCCGAAAAACGTAATGATTGCAAAAACAGTGCCTTCGCCGAAAATTTTCCCCGGGAATTCGGCCACCGAACGGAGAGCGATCAGGAGCATCGGAACCAGAATCGGTAAAAAGGCCAGAATTGGCCGTGGCAGATCCTGCTCAACTGGCTGATCCGGCGCAGAATCCGATTCCTGCTGCTGATCTGTTGCGACGACTTCTTCCGGATCAATGTAGATGCGGTTGCCCATATACCGGGCAAAGAGATAGGTGACGATGATGACCGGAACGGTGGTGATGATACCCAGCAAAATCACCGAGCCAAGATCGGCGTTCAGAACGCCGGCGGCGGCAATCGGGCCCGGGGTCGGAGGGACGAAAACGTGGGTGGAATATAACCCCATACTCAGAGCCACGGCATACAGGGCCACTGATTTTTTGGCACGGGCGGCAAGAGAGTTGTTCAACGGTGAGAGGATCACAAACCCCGAGTCGCAGAAGACGGGGATAGACACAACCGCCCCGGTGATGCTCATGGCAAGCGCGGATCGGGCTTCTCCGATCCACCGGATGACCGTATTCGCCATGACGATCGTTCCACCACTTTTTGCGAGAATTGAACCGATGATGGTTCCGGCAGCGATGATAATTCCGATGGAACCTAACGTCCCGCCAAAACCGTCGGTGATGGCTTGAATGGTCGCCGATGCGGGAAGTCCGGCAACTAAGCCTACCGCATAGGACGCCAGGAGCAGAACCAGAAAGGGATGCCATTTCAAACCGGCAGTACCATAAATGATAAAAACAATCGCCAGTAACAGTATAACCAGTAACCAGATACCACTCACCACCTAGTCTCCTTTGCTATTCGTTCGCGCAGAAAATTGCATAAAGTTCCAATAATCCCGGATTATACCGCCTACTCCTGATGTTCCTGGTAATAAACGGATAGGTATATATGCTTTTAGCCGTTCTTTTTAGCATGACAGAAGCGAGTAACCTTGATTGAAAAGGATATCAAAGAACCCTCACCTGAAAGTTATGGAATAGTCTACTGTAGTAGTAACACCGATTCTCTCATTAATAATTGGATATTATGGTGTGAATTTAATTTGTGGTAATTCATATTTATTCGTGGTTTCTACTAAGGCCACAATAATATCTTCCAATTCTCCCTGAATAGCAATATGAAATCCCCTGCCAATATTCTCCGTGGGAATAAGGCTACAGGTTGTTATGTGAATCAATCCGGAGGACCTGTTCGAATTTGCGAGGTGCGACGCAATTGCATCTTGCATTTCGACAAAAACCGTCCTATTCTTTTCACGGTTAGTTCAAACCCAACCAGGAGGAGTTACCTATGAAAAAAGGTATTGGCGTTGCGGTACTTGCTATCCTCGTTTCGGTTTTCTTGATGACCTGTGCCGCCGGGAAATTAAGCGTGGATAATGCGTATGCAGAACCCCAGCCGGTGAGCCCCGGAAATGAGCTGTCTCTATACGTAGTCCTCAACGGACCATCACAGAATGTTGATCGGGTGGAAACCACGGTCCGGGAATATACCGATTTCCGGGGGCAACTGCAGAATAACGGCGAGGGTGCCGACAAAGCAACAGGAGACAACATCTGGAGTTCGTCGTTTGAAATCCCCTGGGATGCACCCAGCGGTACCTATCACATCGATGTGAGCGTGTATGACAAGGACGGCAATGAATTAGTCACTGAAGAACTGGCCAATCAGTGGACCGGAAAAAGCGCGACCATCGAGGTGAAAATACAGTAACTATCCGCCCAAATCACCGTGATTTCCAGCCAGTCCGAATTGAAAGCCGGGTACGTCGGTATCCGGCTTTTTCTTTGGTTCTGATGTCTGATATGATTCTTATTCACCAAACGAAACGCTCGCCAACAACACATATGTTGCGATAGCCAACGATAATTTACCGTTTCGCCGGACCGGGGTACCGGCAGAATCGTCCTTCGAATCATCAGCCGAAATCAGGAACGCCGATCTTGCTCATGACGCCGTCCCAGGATGTAGCCAATCGCCATCCATCCGATGGTAAAA
Organism: bacterium; assembly: GCA_035267465.1. GTDB lineage: Bacteria > Fidelibacterota > JAANXI01 > JAANXI01 > JAANXI01 > DATFLS01. Next base: position 687 of record DATFLS010000505.1, on the reverse strand, counting down.
GGGAGCGCGATAAGCGCGATCCCCGATATCCCCATGCCGATGGCGGTCAACCCGGCGAAAGTCCAGCCGCTGATGGCATCCCCGGCTCTGTAAACCACGGTATCGATGAAGTTCTTGGCCTTGTATTTCTTCTCCCGCTCCAGGAGAGTGAACAGAACTTCCCGGCCGGGGCGCGTGATGGAGTAATTGCCTGCCCGGGTGCCGACCTGTGCTGCCACCAGCACCGGCAAAATCGGGGCAATGCTTAACCCGGTAAACGAGAGCAGTACATACATCGGAATTAACGCCAGAACGATGGACACGCCGTACTTGGTAAGCAGGCGGCCGGTGATGAATACCTGCAGAACAATGGTCAAAACATTCACACTTAAATCCATGAGGGCAAATAAGGTCGTCCGCACTCCCGGATCTGCGAACGCACTCTCCACGATATGTGCCTGGGTAAAATATAAGAATGTGCGCAATGTAGCGGTCAGCAGAATAAACGCGCAGATTCCCAGCAAAAACGGGGAATTCAGGACCAGCTTGATTCCTGCCAGCCAGCTCCCGCCCAGCGGTTTATCAGAGTCCACGTCCGAGGACAATCCGGAGGTAGTTTCACGTTCCGTCTGATCCGGCGGTTCGGAATAGCCGGGAGAATCCAGTTGATCGCGCCACCGCAGCAACTGCTGGATACACACCAGTGTC
>DATFLS010000504.1:0-9547 GCA_035267465.1 bacterium | reverse complement strand
CTGTCGGATAAACGAAATAATACTGCTCCTTCGCCAGCAAATAGGTAGTGTTAATTCCACGCGCAGGGAGGAGATACTTCTCCGGTTCTTTGATTAACATCGCCTGCTTGGGGTCGGTATTCAGATTGCGCCCGTACTTGTACCGGATATTCGAGGACGCCTCCCGGTCCGCCTTGACGATGGCGGGCTTCTGTACCCGGATACTCCCGTGATCCGTGGTAATGACCACGCGATACTCACTGTTGCGCAACTGCTTCAAGACCTGTAATAACCAGGAATGTTCGAACCATGCCCGGATTGTGGTCCGATAACCCGCTTCGTCCGGGACGATCTCCTGGAGAAATTCAGATTGTGATCGCTGATGCGCCAGGATATCGACAAAATTAATCACCAGCGTAATTAACGGAGTTTGCATAAGGGTGCGAAAATTATTTTCGACCGAGCGTCCCTGTTCGCTGTCCACAACCTTGATGTATTTGCTGCCCTTAGAGAAATCAATATCGTCTCGCTGTAACTGGTGCAACAGAAACTCGTGTTCAAACCGGTTCATACTGGTATCATCATCCTCGGATTGTTCCCAGATGTCACCATACTCCTCCTGAATCCGGCTGGGAGAGTATCCACTGAAAATCGCATTACGCGAATACGGAGTTGCCGTGGGGACGATTGAATAGTAGTAGTCTTTCTTCATCCGAAAATCCTGGTACAGCATCTCCTCGATAGTCAGCCACTGGTCCAGACGCATGCAATCAATGACGATGAACACCACTTTCTTATCGTCCTGGAGATGGGGAACCACCCAGTTCTTTACCACATCGGTCGATAGAGGAGGGCCGGCGCCTTCTTGACTATGAATCCAATCCAGGTAATGTTCTTGAAAATATTTGCCGAACTCGACATCGCATTCCTTACGCTGATCGGCGAGAGGCTGCCGCAGCCCGATGTCCGGCAAGTCATCAAATTCATTTTCCCACTGGGAAAGTCTGGAATGAATGGTAATCCAATCTCTGGGATCAGGTTGGCCATACAGGAGCTGCGCGATCTTATTAAATTCACTGACATATTTTCGGGAGGCCTGCTCACCTGAAATTTGGGTCCGCTCCAGAATTTTCTTGCAGGCGAGCAAAATCTGGCTCGGGTTCACCGGTTTGGTCAGGTAATCGGCGATCTTCGCGCCAATGGCTTCCTCCATCAGCGATTCTTCTTTATTCTTGGTAATCATGATGACCGGTAAGCCGGGATCCGTTTCTTTGATTTCCATGAGGGTGGTTAACCCGTCTTTTCCCGGCATCATTTCATCCAACAACACCAGGTCATAATTACCCGAAGCCACTTCACCGACCGCATCGTCTCCATTCGTCACGCCATTGACGACGTACCCCTTCTCTTTCAGGAACAGCAGATGCGATTGCAGGAGTTCCATCTCATCGTCAGCCCATAATATCCTGGCTCGTGGTTCTCGCGTAGTCATCATGCTTCATTCTCTTTTTTCCAATAATGAATTTATCGCCTGATCGGTGTACTGTCAAATTGTACTTAACACACCATACACTATGAGGAAACGCCAAGCGGCCTTCAATACGGAAAATCGGAAATCCAGTGAGGCGCGTGACTCCCGGGTTACTTTTCGGACAGAACGAACGCCCCATCCCAATCCGCGGGCGGGGGCGTATCAAGGTATTGGAGGCAGCGCTCCCTGAACAGGAGTGACGGCCCGTCCTGTGAATCTATTTGCAGCGCCTCTTCAAACGCAGCCAGCCCGGCTTCCCACTCACGCTGCAGATAGTGTGTTATGCCCTGATGGTAGGGATGAAGCAGTTCTCTGTTCTTAAGGAGCGGGCCTTCGGACTCCCCTGTTCGGCAAATTAATTCATACACTCTCACCGGTTTGGTTTTACCCTTGACCACCAGAGAATCCAGATAGCGGACCACGAATTCCCCTTCTATCAATTGGTGGGTGAATTCACTGATCATGATATAGGTATGATAATGCTTGTTTGCTCCCTCCAACCGTGCTCCGAGGTTCACTGCATCGCCCATCACCGTATAATCAAAGACCCCCCGTGAACCAAAATTACCGAGCGCCATGGTTCCGCTGTTTATGCCAATTCGTGTCTGGATTGCCGGCATCCCCTCCCGGATCCACCCGGAGCGCAATTCATTCAGCTTCCACTGGATATCCAGCGCGGTCTGACAGGCCATGACCGCATGATCTTCCAATGGCAAAGGAGCACCGAACTCCGCCATAATGGCATCTCCTTCATATTTGTCAACGATACCATCATAGGAGAGAATGAGTTCCGTCAGTTCTGTGAGATACTCATTCAGGAAGCCGGTTAATACTTCAGGGTCCATAGCTTCGGAGACGGTCGTAAATCCCTCAATATCAGAGAAGAACACCGTAAGGGTCCGTCGTTCGCCACCCAGGGTGAGCCGGCCCGGGTCTTTCATCAGTTCGCCCACCACTTTCGGGTTCAGAAAATGTCCGAAGGCATCCCGGATCCATCGCTTTTCCTGACGCTCCGCAACGAACTGATAGAGCACATTCCCCCCGTACGACAATACAATTCCCAGCAGCGGAAGAATCACGGGTACATACAGCGATCTGCCGAACCCCGGCGTGCTGATGCCCCGGTGCACTCCCAGTGATTCAACCAACTGCCGGAACACAGGAATGCGTCCGATTGAGAGGGCACTCAATTGTTCGATGGTCCAGAAATAATCGCGAAAGAAAATCCCGAAGGACCAATCCAGATAAATCCATGCCAGGCACAGCGAAATAACTCCCCCGAGCATCGGTTTGGCGAACACGGTCACCAGTGATATGGCCAGTACCATAAGAATGACAATAATCATAACCACTATGCCGCTGAGTTCCGAGATATAATTCTCGTGCAGGATCATCTGAGCCACATTTGCGTGGGTTTCCATCCCGGGCATCAGGTGCTGATATCCCTGGTATTGATAAAAAGGCGTTTCCTTTACATCGTGAAAATCATCGAGGGAAACCCCAACAATGACAATTTTATCCTGGAACGGACTCTCTTCAGCCAGCCCTAATTCCGCCAGAGCGCCATCCTGGAGAAACAGCTCCATCCAGTTGGTATCCTCATCAGAATTTGCAAGATCGTACTCGGCATCATCCAGGACGCCCGAAAGCGGGTATTCCCGGAATGTCTTCCATGGTCCGACCGGGGGATCCGGCCCGGCATTCGAGGGAGGCCCGTAGAAGTTAATCAAACACAGATCGGGATGCCCGAACGTCCGGATGTGCAGTGGTCCGTACTCAACGAATTGTGCGGTCTGTACAAGTCTGGTCGTATCAGGGATCTCCATATACTCTTCCACCGCCTTAATTCCCAGGGAGAGATACACTTCCTCATCCTGCGGAATGCCGTTAAAGAGGATATACCGTCTGGTGAAACCATCCACATCTCTGTATTCGTTGACTAGACCCACCTCCGATCCGGCCCGGAGCAGCGGATCAACCGGCTTCTGAATATATTCCGGCGGAATGCGGGTATTTTCCCTCACGTATTTGCCTGCGAGTACCACCGAGGTGCCGCGTTTTCGGGCAGCCCGAATGGCGGCGGCGAACAGGGAATTTCCGCTCACAGAGCTGGTATCGGCTGTGTCGAACATGATATCAAACACCACAACCTTTGCGCCAGCCCGGCTCAGATTACGCACTGCCCGGCCCCATATTTCCCTGGGATACGGCCATTGTGCCGGAATGAGCCGCCAGGATTCGTCATTCAATTCCACCAGCACCACGTCGAGACTATCGTTACTCACCTTGGAACTGCCAAGTAAACCCGTATACGGACCGCGCAGGACGAACCGGTAATCAAGTGTCTTGAGTTCCAGTGTTTCCAGCATATGGAAATTCTCAAGCACAAACAGGATCATCAGGACAACCAGCCCGATTCCCAGGCTGATTCCCACATGGAACAGAGGTTTACGGCGCATAAAGAGTGACTGAATTTTTACAGGTGTCTGACGATTGTATTAACCAACAATTACTTAAATGCATACGAGTAACGCAGGCGATACAGGAGATTCGTATATTCGTCAGGCGGTTCCGAAAGTCGCATCGCTTGAAATGATGCGGTCAGCCCGTGATTTGTCAGGAACCGATACTGTATGGATGATTCCAATCCGGTGCTGTTAAACTTGTCGCCGCCCAGATTCCGCGCGAGCCGCAGATTTCCGTTTACTATCAGGTTGTTCTGAAACAATTTATAGACTCCGCCCACGGACAACGTTTGTAAATCCACGTCGTTGCCCAGGGTTTGGTTTCGGTTTACGCTCACTGCCACCCTGGTAGTCAATGGAAAATGAAATCTGCTCTGGAATTCGAATGACGTCACATTCATCGAATAGCCAACGTCCGGATAGGTGGATGGCCGTTGGATCCCGTCCATTTTTCTGGAGCGCATAATATGAATCCGGGCATCATGCTCTGCCCCGAAGAGAGACAGCGGCTGGGAGATGGTAACCACGTTGGATGTGGTCCGGTTATCAATGCGGTTATCGACCACCAGATCCTGCGAACCGCCCGGTAACACGCGAACGCTATCCAGTGCATTACTCCGGTGATACCCGCTCGTTCTCACATTCACCGTGGGCAAACCCTGTCCGGGATAGAGTGAAATACCAGCCGAGAGGTTACTTGCGGAAAGCCTGCTGTCTTCCTCTTTGGAAATTCCTTCCGTGTAATTTTCATATTTGAGCGTGAGGTAGAGTTTATTCCTCCATAACCGGATGCGATCAGAAATCTCAAATCCAGCCACATCCCTGTTGAGATACGGATTCGTAAAGGAGTAGTATGCCGGTCCCACCCGTCGATACCTGAACATGACAGAGTTGCTAAAGTATTGAAAGGTGACATCCGTCTGATAAGCCAGGGAGCTGTAGTCATTGAACTGCCATGGGTTGAAATGCACCAGGTACTTGCTGGTATCCGCCGGATCTCTGGTGACATCCATGGGGACAGGCAGAAACGGTTGCACATTATTGTTTATCACGAATATGCGCTGGTAGGCAGACGGAAGGATCGGAAAATCGGCCACCGGCAGACTAAAATCTGTTCCCAGCTGAATGGTGTCTCCCTCGGACAGGGCGCCACCAAAGATATTGTTATTCTTCCAGCTCAAGGCGGCGCTGGATTCCCACATGATGCGCCGATTATCAAAGGCCAGGAGCAAGTCACTCCCGACAACAATATTATCCTTTGGTGTGATCCCTTTCCAGAGCAGAGTTTCATCCTCGAGATCCGCAATCTTGTTCAGCACGGTCGTGGTATCATCCCTGGCAGAGATGAAAGAGAATCCCAGCTCAAAATTTTGTCCATTCCCAACGCTGGGACGAACGCCAATCACGCGCCTGCCAAACGAGTAGCCGTTGATACCCTGAGTATAGCCCTGATTTATTTCGGTGGCCGTCAGGTCTTCCAGTACCCCGGGAATTGCCCGCTGAGACCGGCCATAGATCACTTGCACATGGAACGGCGACAGGTGCAGGCGAGTATTGAAACCACGGATCCGCTTCCCCCACATTCCCAGCCTCGTCAATCTGGGATAGAAATCGCCTACCTCCGCCTGAACCCGGGGAGATTGTATTTGCAGTGTGTATCTGTTTCGGGGCTGCACGTTCGGATTTTCCTTGGAAGTGAGATAGGCATTCCCTGTTACTTCATACGCCCCGTATTCCCCTTTTAGTGCCACCCCCAATTTATTGGCGTTTTCGACCTGTTCCTTAATATTGGCATACGCATTTTCCACATACATCTCACCGTTCAACTCAAACCGCGGACCTTCAGCAATTTCTTCACCCATCACCTGAAATCTCCAATTGATGGGGGAATATCTTCGGCCGGCAGCATCATTGAATTGCATCCGGACCGTATGTGTACCGGGCAGTATGGTTTCCGGTCGATAGGTGACCAAATTTGCAGTGACTTGCGCTCGCCTGGTGACATTCACCCCATCCACCAGCAGCACGACCGAGGCGGTGTCCACGTCGGCAACCTGGAACAGCGAAATTGCTATCAGTGCTTCATCCCGGGGAATCGTCACGTTGGGTTCCGGTGCCAGAATAAGCTGGGCATCCGGTGGTCGTTCGCGTGTCCGGGACTCCTGCGCTTCGCCGGGACTATCCTGTTGCTGATCGGTCCCGACCTCCGTCGCCTGCACATACACCGGATGCGCATGGGCATCCTGTTCCGGATAGGATAATCGAGTGCCATTGCTGAGCTCTGCGACGAAGAGATACTTCACCCCTTCTTCGCTTATAAATTCGGCAGGAATGGTCCCCGTGTAGTATCCCAGGTTGTTTGCCATTTGTGTTTCGACAAATCCCTGATGGTTTGCCCTGTTGTACAACATCCGGACTTCATCGACCGTCCAGCCTGTTCCGGTCACCATCAGTTCCAGGTCCAGGTCCTGACCCGGAATTGCCGTCTGCGCAGGAGAGTGGAGGATCTCTCCCTGTCCAAAGATCGGCGCAGCCATAATGAGCAAGATGAATCCTAATATTCCATGGAAAATTTGCCGGTAATTGTACTTCCGGCTATCATCCTGATCTGAAAGGAGAATATTCACGGGGCTGAACAGGCTCTTTATCTGTAATTAATCTTCAATTTTTTCCGATTACCGGACTCATCTTCAAAATCTATCTCCAACCGATTCTCTCCGTCGCCAACTTCCACAATGTTCGCGACAAAATCGCCGCTCTCCGACACCTGACCGTTCACAGTCACCCGATCACCCGGGGCAGGTTCAGTATCTTCAAACGCGGTCAAATCGTTTAAGAGCACCGTGAGGGGGCCGGGGCCAGTGATGTTCTGGGTTAACTCCCCGGAAATCAACGTGACTCCCCGTAATATCACCTGCTCGTTCGAGGTATAACTATCCACTTCCCCACTGATAGTCGCCGTCGGCATAGTCTGCACCTGACCATCAGGAGTGGAGGAACCGGTTTCATCAGCAGCAATCAGTACCGAATCTCCTGAAGCGCTGTTCAGTAGCAGCACCTGACCAGATTGAACAAATACACGATCACCGCCAGCGACATCCACCACTATCCAAAACGTCGTACCTTTTACTGAGGCCACCGACGTCGGTGTGATAATCTCAAAGCCACCCTGGCCCTGAGGAGAAATTTCCGCTTTCAGCTTCCCGTTCTCCATCCTCACGCGTTTTGCGATGAGTGCGGCCCGTCTTTCGGCATCTCCCAGAATCTCAATCTCACTATTTGACCGAATTTTCAGTTGACTCTTATCATCCACAAAAACAATCACACCGAATCCCGGATCCCCGGTGCGAATGCGATCTTGATTCTGAATGGTGGTTCCGAGAATTAACTCCACGCCAAAGGTGTCCGCAGTGACCCGTTTCAATCGGGCCTCACCCTCGGATTTGGTAGTGACCGCAATATTTTCCTGTGCGACACTCACGCTGCTCCAGAGAATGAGCAAAGCGAACACCGGAAACGGAATGTATCGGCTCAGCTTTCGCATAATCACGCCGGTCATTGTTCGGTGACCTGCATCTGTCTGATTTGATGCTCATTATTCCGGAACCGATTGGCTAAATTCATCAGCTCCGAGATGGATAACACCCGCCCGTTGAGCCTGATGGTACCGGAGACGACGAAATACCCTGTCAGTTCACCTCCTGCTCCAAACAACCGTTCATAGCGTTCTCGTCCCAGCAGCGATTCCAGCGCCAGTTGCACTGGATCGATCCGTTCACCACCGATCATAAAAGTATATATTTCACTCTCAATGACCTCTTCTCCCCGGGTGGTCACACAGTTCTTCCGGACCTGCCAGACATACCGTTTGCCTTCTTCCAGTGGCTTGACTCCGGTCACCGGGTACTGAAAAGACGTTGCATCTGTTAACTCTTCATAGCCCCCGTTATCCGGGTACGGCAGATTGGAGTCATCCTGGAGTGCTTCCTCCGGTGATCCGTGGCGTGTGAGATCCCATTCGCTGATACGGATGCTATAATTGCACCCTCGCTGAGCTCCGATGGATTCCCATTGGAATACCGGATAAGCCGTTTGAATCACTGCTTTATCGGGAGGAGCAATAACCTGAAGGTTCGGCGGGGTGTCGACTTCGGAAACGAATTCATCGCTCAAGGGAGGCTCGAAACGTCCATCTTCTGAGTAAACCACATATCGGAAAGAGTAGACTCCCGGGGGAACAGTCGCATTTGTGAGTAATGCGTTGATGAGTTTTTCTTTCTGTTCACCGGAAATGTGCTCAAGATTTTCCCGGTTCGCCCGGATTGAGATCGGCTGGCCGTCATCCGTAAATATCACATTCGATCTGTCCGCCAGATCCCGGTTAGAGATGGTAATCGGGCCTTTCAGTTCGAATGGCTCGGTCAGAATGGAAAAAATTTGCGTGTTGGAGATTTCCAGTGATGGGATATCTGCCGAGAATGAAACGGAGACAGAGATCTCCAGGTCAGTGGTTCCGGCTGGAGGGACGAGACTGATCTGGAAAATAATCGGCGCGGAGGCGGGATCTTCAATCAAGTCCGAAATGTATAAAATTGAAAACTCGTCGGGACTGCGCAGTAATTGAACCTGGGGGGCATCTGATTGTGCCCGGAGTAGGCTGGTCGTGACTCCCAGGAGGATCACAAGTAGATACCGACAGATCTTCTTCATCCGCTATCTCCTAACCGTATCAGGTCCGCTGTCCCGGCTGTATAATAAAATAGAGAACTGTCTTGATTCCCGCTGTGAGAAGTATCATACTGCGCGTGAGTTCCCGATGTTTTCCAACTACAGGAAATCGAACGCTTCCGTTTATTCCAGAGATTTTTTCTATGAAAGTGAGCGAAAGTTACCATTCCACCGGGAGACATTCAATAAGATTTGCCTGTTTGGAGCAGAAATAAAAAAGCCTCCCGGCGGATCGGGAGGCTTTATTAAAAGATCCTGGCAACGTCCTACTCTTCCACCCCGTCTCCGGAGCAGTACCATCGGCGCAGGAGGACTTTACTTCTCTGTTCGGAATGGGAAGAGGTGTTTCCCCTCCGCTATCGTCACCAGAAAAGAGTAATCTGCAAAAAAAGTTGTGGGAAATAACCGCACTGGACCAAACGCCTCACCTGATAAAAGAATAGTGATTAAGCCGCACGGCTTATTAGTATCGCTTGGCTCAATCCCTTGCGGGACTTACACCTGCGACCTATCAATCCCGTCGTCTACGGGAAGCCTTCAGGTCCGATAAATCGGACGGGAAATCTTATCTTGGGGTGGGTTTCGCGCTTATATGCATTCAGCGCTTATCCCATCCAGACATAGCTACCCAGCAGTGCCCCTGACGGGACAACTGGTACACCAGAGGTCTGTCCACTCCGGTCCTCTCGTACTAGGAGTGGCGCCCCTCAAATTTCCTGCGCCCACGGCGGATAGGGACCGAACTGTCTCACGACGTTCTAAACCCAGCTCGCGTGCCACTTTAATCGGCGAACAGCCGAACCCTTGGGACCTTCTCCAGCCCCAGGATGTGACGAGCCGACAT
>DATFLS010000503.1:0-10130 GCA_035267465.1 bacterium | reverse complement strand
CTCCGATTCAATATTGTGATAATCCGGAATCGTGGACCCCGGAAAAATTTGGAAGATCACTGCAAGGTGACCCGGAATTAATTCTTTGTGGGTGCGATAGAATTCCCGGATATACCGTTTCAGCCGATTCCGTACGACCGCTGAGCCCACTTTGGTGCCAACCACAAATGCGACCTTGCGTTCACTGCATGGGCGAACGATGATTTGTCCGAGCCTGCCACGAAGTCGCCGGCCCTGTGAATAGAGGTCGTTAAAGCAGCGTTTCTTTCTGATAATCAGTGATTTAGGGAGCGTATTTTCACTCCGGGTCACGTTCTCAGATTTAGATCCGCTTTCTTCCTTTTTTCCGTCTTCTCTTGAGCACATTTCGGCCACCTTTGGTCTTCATCCGCTTGCGGAAGCCGTGCTTATTTTTTCGTTTACGCTGACTCGGCTGATATGTCCGCTTTGCCATGCGGTCCCTCCCATTTTATTATGCAATTATACAATTATTTTCATACAGCTTTCAAATTTAATGAAGGCAATTTGAAAAACAAGTATGAATAATGTCTTGCGGGTTATAAAACCAGAGAAGCAAAATGTTCCCGGGGCGTTCAGCAAAGGTGAATGGGTAGATCTGACAGAATAATTTTTATTCTGACTGAGCATACGAGCATGAGAAACGGGATTATACAGGCGGTTGGACAGAGGGATATCAAATTTTTGTAAAATTATCTTGACATAAGTAACCGGTATTATAATTTGATCACAGTGGGAGTAAGCAGGTGTGGATAACTTGTGGATAATGTTGATATGTTGTGTACAAAATATGTTCACTGTAAATTGAACAGAGTTTGAATTAAAAGGGTTTCCGGGCAAATTGGTTTGTTATATCTACCTATTTGTATTGGGTTTATATATATTCCAAAATAGTGTATAACTTGAGAGCCCTTTATTTTTCCGGATCTGTTGGTTGGCAGCCATCCCTGGAATATTTGTAACAAGATAATTGTTGATAACTGATAATCAAAGATGGGGATTAACGACGAGATGAACGCTTCTCCGGAAGGTATTTGGCAGGAATGTTTGCAGCTTATACGCGGGCGCGTACCGGATCAAACGTTCGAGACCTGGTTTAAGCCGATTGAACCGGTGGGGCTCGATAAAGAGAAACTCACCGTACAGGTGCCCAGTCATTTCTTTTACGAATGGATTGAGAATCATTACAAGGAGCTGATGAATTCCGTTCTCCAGCAGGTTTCAGGAAATGGGCTGAAATTAGCGTACTCTGTGGTATATTCAGAGGACAACCCTCCCGGGCCTCCGGCTCCGGCGGTATCTGCCGAGCCGGGCTTTATTCACCGGCAGCAACTGGAAAGTTATCTGAATGACCGGTACACGTTCGATAATTTCGTGGAGGGGGATAACAATGAGTTTGCCCGGGCGGCAGCCTTGGCCATCGCCGAAGCCCCTGGGGGGACGTCTTTTAATCCCCTGGTCATTTACGGCGGGGTAGGATTGGGGAAAACTCATCTGGCCCAGGCTATTGGAAACAAATCCCTGCAGGACCGCACGGCCAAGCGCGTCCTGTATACCTCCAGCGAAAAGTTCACTCTGGAATTCATCAATTCTATCAAGAACAACAAAACCACCGAGTTTTCAGAGCACTATCGGAATGTGGATCTCCTGATGGTAGACGATGTGCAATTTTTCCAGAAGAAGGAATCGACCCAGGAGCAGTTTTTCCATACCTTCAATGCGCTGTATCAAGCGGGAAAACAAATTGTGCTGACCTCGGATCGTGCGCCGAAAGAGCTCTCCGGGATGGAAGAACGGCTGCTGTCACGATTTCAGGCGGGCCTGATAGCCGATATCCAGCCCCCGGATCTGGAGACCAGAATTGCCATCTTGCAGCATAAAGCCCAGGAGGATGGGATTGAGATCTCCTATGATATCATCGAGTTCCTGGCGGCCAACATCACCTCGAACGTACGGGATCTGGAAGGGGCACTCATTCGTTTACTCGCCTTCTCTTCTCTGTCAAACACAGACATCACGGTAGACCTGGCCAAGCGGGTGTTGCGTGAGATCATCGATAAAAATTTTTCCTCCTCCGTTTCCATCGAGGATATTCAGCGGGTGACCACGGAAATCATGGGGGTGGGAGAATCAGATCTCATCGGAAAGGGCCGAAAAAAGGAGGTCGCGCTGGCCCGGCAAATTGCCATGTATCTCTGCCGGGAGATGACCGGTTCATCACTGAAGACCATCGGCCTGCACTTTGGGGGCCGGGATCACAGTACCGTCGTCCATGCCTGCAAGGTTATCGAGGATAAAATCCAGAAAGATGCGGATTTACAACAGCAGTTAAATTCGATCAAACACAAGATCGAAATCAGTCAGTTTTAGGCGGTAACCGGCCTGAGGATCCTGTGTGATAATTAGTTGCCATTTGATGCCAGCCGATCTAAATTGCAGCACGAATCCTTGATTATTCATAACCGGATACGTTGACCAAAATGTCGGCAGCCCAGAATTCTGCAAACATGTATCTGACGAAAAAGCAAAAATCTATACTCGATTTTATCAAGGGGTATCTCTCGGAAAATGAGATTGCCCCGACCTACGAGGAGATAGCCGATTACTTCGGATACCGGTCAAAAGGGACTGTACACAAGCATATTACGAACCTGGAAAAAAAGGGGTTGATAAAGAAGCACTGGAACCGGTCTCGATGCTTACAGGTTCTTGATCCCGATCCCGACCGAGATCCATCCGAACTCCCGCTTCTCGGACGGGTTGCAGCAGGCGAGCCGATTGAAGCCATTGAAAATCGGGAAGAAATTTCTGTGCCACCGGACATGATCGGGAACGGAGATCACTATGTCCTCCAGGTGGCGGGAGAATCGATGATTGACGAGAATATCCAGGATGGGGACTATGTTATTGTCAAACCTCGGGCGGAGGCGCACAATGGCGAAATGGTGGTGGCTCTAATCAATAATCAGGATGCGACGTTGAAAAAGTTCTACAAAGATGGTGATCGTATACGTCTGGAGCCGGCGAACACGAAGATGTCTCCGATTATTCTCTCTGCTGATCGCGTGCGAATCCGGGGAAAAGTGATTGGAGTCATTCGAAAATACTGAGACCTTCACGAGGATTCGTAGATTACCCTTATATTTTCTGAGATTCAAACACTAGTGCAGCTCTCGTAACACTTAATTAAACGGTATATCCAATAATGCTGGATTTCCAGCAAGCGAATATTCAAACATATCCATGCCGGCAATTTATCTTGTAGATAGTGATCCGCATATCTGTAAAACGGTTAAGCTCATGCTTGAGACCGAGGAGTGGGATATCCGGACGTTCGGGACTTCCGGGGAGTTTTTTCACCACTTCGGAAAGGTACTTCCGGATATTGTGATCACCGATTATCGTCTTCCCGAGATGACCGGGCTGGATTTGTTGAAGCGCATCAATCAGCGGGCGCCGGAGATTGAGGTGATTTTCACCACGGATGTCGGCGATCAGGATATCGCCATTTCAGCCATGAGTGCCGGGGCATATGATTATATTAAAAAGCCGGTGGATATCAAGGAATTGCGGCTTATTATTGATCGGGCCCTCCAGTCAAAAAAGATCGGTGACAAGCTGTCCTATTTGTATAATCAACAGCGAAAGATGTTCGGGTTTGGCGAACTGATAGGCCGATCTTCGAAAATGAAGCAGGTCTTTAAAATTATCCGGATGGTCAGCGAGTCCAAGGACACTCCTGTGGTCATTGTCGGGGAGACGGGAACTGGTAAGGAATTGGTAGCGCGATCCATTCATGCCAACAGCAGCAGGTCTCAGGAACCTTTCGTAGAAGTTAATTGCGCGGCCATTCAGGAATCGTTGCTGGAATCGGAACTGTTCGGTTATGAACAGGGCGCCTTTACGGATGCCCGAAAAACCAAACGGGGGCTCATGGAGGTGGCAGACGGCGGAGCCTTCTTTCTGGATGAAATTGCCAGTATGGATCTGGCGCTGCAGGTAAAATTATTGAAGGCTATAGAGGAGAAAAAGATTCGCCGGGTAGGGGGAATTCGTGATATCCCCATCGATATCCGGGTCATTGCCTCCACCAGTATTCCCCTGGAAAATCTCATCGAACAAGGGAAGTTCCGTGAGGATCTCTACTATCGATTAAATGTGTTAACAATCGAGTTGCCTCCACTCAGGAAGCGCGGCGAGGATATTCTGTTATTGGCGAAACAATTCATTGAAAAATTCAATATAGAATTTAATTACGATATTTCCGGCCTGTCGGATCAAGCCGCAGAGACTTTAATCAGGCATAACTGGCCAGGTAATGTCCGAGAATTGCGAAATGTGATTGAACGGGCAGTATTACTTAAAAAGTACGGGGAAATTGATTCGCATCACCTCTTTCTGATACCCAATTCTACGAACACCTCGGATGTCGGGGAGGCGGGTGCCGGAAATGTGCACATCCCGGATGAGGGCATTGACCTGGATAAAATAGAAAAGGAGTATATCAAAGCGGCACTGGATAAAGCAAACGGGAATAAATCGCGTGCGGCACGGCTGTTGGGGATGAGTCGAGGTGCATTTCGATATCGGTGCTTGAAATTGGAAGGGGCCGATTCGAAAAATTCTGATTAACTCCGAGCGAATCTGAGGATGATAACGAAACGAGGTGGAGCAGTCTGCGTTATGGCAGTCTACGTGAATAGGAGGCATAGTTGAACAAAGTACTCTTTAATTCTGTCGAATCTCAAATCATATGGAAGAACCCCGAAGTCTGATTTCTGCTATGGCGAGTACGTACATACTGACAGTTTATTTTCCAGAGATTCTCCTGTTCTGCTTGAGGTACCCGGTGGACGAGTCTGTACGGAAATTCAGAAAGGGCTTGACCGGACTGCGAAATCATTTCGGTAAACAAGACCTTGCCGGAACAGTATAATAACTTATGGAAACGAAATTTCCCACAACTGGTCCGGAACTGTTTCGGATTTTTTTTGAGAAGCTACTGGCCTTGATTTCGGAAGAGTTAGGCGAGAAGTTTACACGCCGGTATCTTGATTTGAAGAAGCAAAGAGAGCGATTCCTCAATGAACAATGGAGTATGCACGGAGCGGAAATCAACAATATTTTTCGTGAAGTAGATTTCGAATTCCTGATCATGACACTGCTGAAATCCACTGATATTCCCGTGAATCGGATGGTCGAAATTCAGTTTAAAATAGCAGAGTTGTGTTTCAGGTTCGGAGAAGTGGATCGATCATATACATTACTGCGGTCTATCGAGGAGAACCGGTCCGGACGGCAATCTACCAGTGAGTTTCTCGGCCGGGTCTATTTCCTGTTGGGTCGTATCGATTCCCAGCGGAGTCGATGGCAGAGATGTCGACAATATTATGGGAAGGCTTTTGAGTATTATTCCGAGAGAGGCGACAGGACCGGAATGGCGGCGGCCAGGATGAATATGGGGATATTATCGTCGATGCGGTGGGATTCTGCCTCGGGGTTTCAGTACTTTAAAGAAGCCGAAAATCTGCTGAACGGGGATCTCTCGGGAAATATTGGACTAAAGATCAGGATAAATCAGGCGATTATTCAAGGTATGAGGGGGGAGGCGGAGGAAGCAGCGAACATATTTGAACGGCTGCGCTCGCATCCGGATGCACAGGATTTGAATTTTCAAGGTCATCTCCTGGTAAATCAGGGATTGGCCAAATTGGGAATGAATGCACTTGATTCGGCCAGGGAATTGTTATCACAATCGATACAAATGGCAAAACAGATTCCCGATACCAATCTGATGGGGATCGGTTCACTGGCGTTGGCAGAAGTACGTATCCGGCAGCGGAATTTCGAGGAGGGCCAGTATCATTTGATTGATGCGTTTAAAATATTTTCCAAAATGCATGCGCGTGGCGCTCTGGCGGACACTTATCGCGTGTTTGGACTAATGCATCGGGATATGGGATTTCTGGATCTGGCTTCGGCTAATTTTGAAATCAGCATTGAACTGAATGCAGAAGAGAGTAATCTGTTAAATTTGTGCGAAACCTATTATGAATACAGCGTGTTGGCGAAACGAAAAGGAAACACGATTTCCCGGATGCAGTATCTGGAGCGAAGCCTTTCGTATGCCGAAACTATGCGGGCAGTTCCGCGTATTCATCGGTTGCAGAAAGAATTAGATGCGTTATTATGACTTTACTATATTCTCAGAAGCGGAATAGAGAACCAAACAAGATCTGGTGTTATTATTATGGAAAGCCCCGGACGGTAGTCTAATTTATGATTTCATCAACTATCACCATCGATTATCATTCGGAAGCCATCCTCGATACAGATGAGGTATTTCAAGAGTGGGTGAATGAACCACTCTCCGAATCGACCATTTTTTCCGACTTGTTCAAATTGTCTACGGGTGTACCGGTGGCAGAATCCATCCATCAAGCTATTTCCTCCGGCAGCACACAGCACCTGGATCTCATTCCCATGTTCGACTCCGACGAACTCACCAGCTTCGTCGCATATCTTGATCCCGGACGAAATCTGCACGGGAATAAACTCACGTTGCTGGTCTATCCGATCGGAGAAACCTTCGATTGGGATCGAAATAATAAAGAACTTCCAGAAGAGTTGTTTGATTCTGTCAACGATTTTATCCTGTTGTGTTCACCGGATTATACCATCTTAAAGGCAAATTTTGCTGCAAAGACCGTATTCGGTGGGACAGAGGAAATCACCGGGAAGAAGTGTTACGAAGTACTCCATGGACAGTCGCATCCATGCGATGAATGCCCGTTAGCACAGACGCTGGAGACGAAGAAAGTAGTACCGATGGAATACTTTGACCAGAATTTTGGTGAATTTTTGGAGACCAGAACCTATCCTCAGGTAGACGAGCAGGATCGATTTCGGGGATTCACGCTTATCAACCGGATTGTCTCTATGCGCCATAGGCAGGAAGTGGAGGCGACCCAAAATAAAAAATTACAGGCGCTCAGCCAGATGGCATCGGGTATATCGCATGATTTCAACAATATGCTGACTATCATCCTGGGACGGGTGCAGCTTTTGCGGCAGAAACTTTCCGAGCCGGCGGTGTTGGCCAGTTTGAAAACGATTGAGAAAGCGGCCATGGACAGCACGGAAATGATTCAGCGGTTGCAGGATTTTACCCGGAAGCGGGAACGGGCCGGGGAGCAGGATGTCTCATCTATCATGTTAAATGACCTGATTGAGGACGTGGTGGAATATGTGAAGACCAGGATTGACCGAATAATGCGCCAGCGGGGAATTCACATCGAAGTTGAAACCCAGCTCAAGAAAATTCCGCATGTGGAAGGAAATGAAATTGCGTTAAGAAATGCGCTGCTGAACCTAATATTCAATGCAGTCGATGCCCTGGATGTTGGCGGTCTGGTCACCGTCTGGACTGAATTCGATGGGAAGAATGTGAACCTGGGGGTCTCCGATACCGGCATCGGAATGAGCAAGGAAGTCGTCGAAAAAATCTTCGACCCATTCTTCTCTACCAAGAGCGAAAAAGGCAGCGGATTAGGCCTGTCGGAAGTGTACGGGATTGTGAATCAGCATAATGCCAATATCGAGGTCGACAGCAAACTGGGCGGAGGAACCACCTTTGTTATACATTTTCCGGTACCGGTTTCGGCAAGTATCCGATAACACCTACCCATTTACACATCTCCACAATCCCAATCAGGTGGCTTATAGTATTGATCTCCCCCCGTTTGTATGAGAGCGTGAGACTGAGAGAGGCATACGCAATCCGAGAGTTTTAATCAAGGAGGAGGTATCATGCCAGCGATAGGTGAGTATGCGCCGGATTTTACGTTACCCGACGAAACCGGTCGGGATCACACACTCTCTGACTACAGAGGTCGGAAGGTAGTCGTTTATTTTTATCCCAAAGATGATACCCCCGGGTGCATAAAAGAAGCCTGCAGCTTCAGGGATGCTTCTGATGATTATCAATCGGAGAATATCAAGGTGTTCGGTATCAGCAATGATGATGTGAACTCTCATAAAAAGTTCAAAGCAAAATATGGGCTCACCCATACGTTATTAGCGGATGTGAAAAACGAGGTCTGCCCACTGTACGACGCGTATGGTACAAAAAAGATGTTTGGCAGAGAGTATCAGGGAATTTTGCGGAAAACCTTTCTGCTGGATGAAGAGGGAAAGATTGTGAAGGCATTCAATAAGGTGAAGACAGATTTTCATGCCGAGGAGGTTTTGGAAGCTTACAGCGAGAACGGTTAAACTGCAATGCTGGAATTAACACCAAAGTTATATGGCATGATCAGTGGGCAGTGATGGATTGGAAGCAATTCGTTTTCTCCTGGATAGCAAACGGATTCCATTTCTTTACAAAAGTTTGCATGGCATGCTCCTCTCCGGAGATTACTTCTGACTTTCTCATTATTATACCTGATGTCGGCACCATCTACAGACAGGGAGGAATAGTGGGTATAAATTGACCCGGGTGCCGGTCACCGGCTACGCAGAGGTATTGATGAGCAGTAGTGAAATCACCTGATACACTCACAAAGATAGGAGGTGATCTTTTTGCAAAGAGTCTATTGAATATTCCTGTTACAGCAGCAGAACAGCAATAGTGAAATAGACAAGCAATCCCAGAATGTCAATTGAAGTGGTAACGAATGGTCCGGTGGCGATTGCCGGATCGATGTTCAATCGATCCAGGAGTATCGGAGCAAATGTTCCGACCAGGGTGGAGATAATCATCACGGCGCAAATTCCCATTCCCACGACCAGGCCGACCATAATGCCTGAGGATTGGTAAAGTAAATTGACCAGGATGGCCAGGGCGATACCATAAGACACACCAAGCATTAATCCGACGCGAATCTCCTTGAATATAACCTTCCATGCTTCCCGGATATTTACCCGTCCCGTTGCGAGTCCGCGTATGACAATGGTGGCGGACTGGGTACCGATGTTCCCGCCCATCCCGATAATGATTGGCATGAATGCCGCAAGCGCCAGCACTCGCTGTCGGATATCGGCAAACGATCCGACAATGATTGAGGCGATGATTCCTCCCACCCAGGTGGCGAACAGCCATGGAAACCGGAGTTTGGATTCTTCAAAGGTTGATTTCAACAGGATCTCCCGGTCACGTCCGGCGCCGGCCATTTGGAGGAAGTCTTCGGTTGCCTCCTCCCGGATCACATCGATGATGTCGTCCACGGTTACAATTCCCAAAAGATGATTGTCCTGATCAACCACGGGGATAGCCAGGATATTGTACCGTCCCACCAGCCGGGCTACTTCCTCCTGATCCGTCTCCGGAAGCACGGTCACCACCTGGGTAGTCATCAATTCATTGAGTCTGGTCTGCGGAGGGACCAACAGAAGCTGACGCAGTGAGCATACTCCTTTAAGGTGCTTGTCATCATCAACAATATAGACATAGAAGACCATCTCGCTGTGTTCGGAATGTTGCAGAATCTCGATGGCTTCTGCCACAGTGGTCTCCTCGTGGAGCGCAAAGGATTCCGGGATCATAATCCCGCCGGCGGTGTCCTCGGGATATCCCAGAATGGATTCCAGTTCCTCTGTGCTCTCTGGCTCCATCAGGGTAACGATCTCATCGGAGAGCTCGTCCGGTAATAATCCCAGAACATCGGCAAGATCATCCGTTGCCATCTCTGAAAAAAGCTCGATGACCTGTTCTCTGGTCAACTGGTTTATTAGTTCAACCCGCAGAGAATCGTCCATTTCGCTCAGCACCTCTGCAGCATGGTGTTTATCGATGATTAAGGGGAATAACTCCCTGCGTTCCTGCTCAGTGAAGTACCGAAAAATGGTGGCAAGGTCGGCGGGATGGGTTTTCAGCAGGATCTTGCGCAGGTTTGCAGCGGCGCCTCGCCGGTTCAAACGTCGCAGAGTATCAAGGAGAATATTTATTTCTTGAGTGAGCATATATCGGTATTTACCAGGACACTAAATTTATGGCCGTGTGCATTATATCTCTATCTCGGAGGATACGCTCCCTGGAATTACATACCCCCCCATTATCGAGACTATCATTGTACTGTATATTGATACGTGTCAGTGATCACAGTCTATCAGCG
>DATFLS010000502.1:0-9562 GCA_035267465.1 bacterium | reverse complement strand
GGGAAATCCGCACGTCCGGTTCGACGAGGGGAAAGGCAGATGGAATGCATGGTATGCGGCTCGTGAGCCACAACGGGGAAACCCTGTAACCGAGGTAGGCCGAAACCTAACCATGTCATCTCCTTTCCTACTCTACTGGCTTCGTTATGTCTATCAAATTTGGGTTTTGTGAATCATCGCGCAGGTGCTTATTTTCAATCGATGACAGAACGTAAAGGTAGAACAAATGAGTAATCAGCAGAATCATCGACATCTCTTTGTTGTGTTCGGCGGCACCGGTGATCTGATGCACCGGAAGCTTTTGCCGGCGCTCTTTACTATAATGCATAAGGGATATCTGGCCTCTGAGGATTGTGTCATCCTGGGGGTGGCCAGAAGTACGGACTGGGATGATCAATCGTATCGTCAATGGGCGGCTGAGGTCATCTCCGAACAGGCACAAATATCCGGCAGAGAAGCCGGCACCTGGTGCTCCCGGTTCATCCATTTTCAATCCATCAGGAAGCAGGAGCCGGCGGATTATGCGCGACTGGCCGAACGGATTGAGTCTCTGGAATCCGAGTATAATCTGCCCGGGAACCGGGTCTTCTATCTGGCGATACCCCCTCAATCGTACGCTTCGACCACAGAGAGTCTGGGCGAAGCTGATCTGAATACCAGTCCTGGGTGGACCCGGATTGTGATCGAAAAACCGTTCGGCCGTGATCTGTCCTCCGCCCACGAATTAAATGAAATTATGCATCAATACTTTTCCGAACAGCAGATTTACCGGATCGATCATTACCTGGGTAAGGAGACAGTACAGAACCTCCTGGTATTCCGATTCGCCAATCCGATTTTCGAGTCGCTCTGGAACCGGGACCGGATCGCCAATGTCCAGATCACAGTCGCCGAGGATGTGGGGGTCGGGCACCGGGCCGGCTACTATGACCGGGCCGGTGCGCTGCGGGATATGGTGCAAAATCATCTGACCCAGCTGCTAACACTGATGGCGATGGAGATCCCCTCGGCTTTCGATGCCAACGCCATCCGATCGGAAAAAGTCAAAGTGTTGCGTTCGGTGACGCCGATACAACCCCAGGATGTGGTATTCGGGCAATACACCAGCGGGAGCCTGAATGGTCAGGCTGTTCCGGGGTATCTGGAAGAACCGGATATCCCCGCCGATTCACAAACGGAAACCTATGTGGCTATGCGTCTGGAAATCGCGAACTGGCGCTGGCAGGGGATTCCGTTTTACCTACGGACCGGCAAGCGGCTCCCGGAACGGTT
The DNA here is from genome assembly GCA_035267465.1 of bacterium. Lineage (GTDB taxonomy): Bacteria > Fidelibacterota > JAANXI01 > JAANXI01 > JAANXI01 > DATFLS01. The sequence continues at coordinate 8,290 of DATFLS010000502.1, read as the reverse complement.
GACACAGATAGTGGTTCGGTTCCGTCGGGCGCCAGTCTCCATATTCAATCCCTATGATCGATGTACGGTGAGTTCCAATGCGCTGGTGATTTCCCTGCAACCGAATGAAGGCGTGGATCTGCAGTTTGAAGTCAAAAGGCCCGGCGAACCGCTTCAGCTGCAAACTCATGACCTGGGATTTCGCTATGCGGATGTATTCGAACCGCTGCCGGATGCCTATCAAACGCTGTTGCTTGATATCGTCCAGGGTGATCAGACCCTCTTTGTGCACAGTGATGAAGTAGAGGGGGCCTGGCGTCTGTACACGCCTCTGCTGGAAAGCCGCCTGCCGATCAGTATATATGAAGCCGGCAGCTGGGGACCCCGGAAGGCCCTTGAACTCCCGAAATCCTACGATGAAAGATGGTTTACCCTGTGAAACCTCTCACAAAGATCTATGAAAACCCGGATGAATTAACCCGGGCGGCTGCGGAAGAGAGCGTCATACGTATTAACGAGTCCCTTGCCCGTCGGAAAACCTGTACGTTGGTACTGGCCGGTGGAAATACGCCCCGGCCGCTCTACCAGCTGTTGGCAACCGAGTATGCACACCGAATCCCCTGGGAGAATGTGCACCTGTATTGGGGAGACGAGCGATTCGTACCCCACGATCACGATCAGAGCAATTATCGGATGGTGCGGGAGTCGCTGCTGAAGCACATATCCGTACCCAGCGAAAATGTTCATCCCATACCTACGGAACATCCGACGGTGGTGGATTGTGCCCAGGCCTATGAAATTCATCTGCAGGCCGAGTTCCGGACCGAGTTCCCGGAGTTTGATCTGGTCCTGCTCGGCCTCGGGACGGATGGACATACGGCCTCGTTATTCCCGGGAACCGACGCCATATTGGAACAGGAGAACTGGGTGTGTGCCTCGGAGGCCCCGGATCCACCCAAGGAGCGGATCACACTCACCTACCCAGTGTTGAATAGCGCAAAAAGTGTGTTCTTCCTGGTGAGCGGCGAACAGAAAGCCGAAGCCGTACGAAATGCCTCACAAGAGGTTCATGATCGCAATGCCTGCCCTGCTGCGTTTATCCGGCCGGAACGGGGACAGGTGATCTGGTGGCTGGATCGCCCGGCGGCAGCACAGTTATCCGAAGAGAAATAACCATCAGCCGATAATCATACGCTGGTTCTTGCGGTTGTTTTCCATTGAATTTCTTGCCATCACACGGGAAAAATATTAAACTACTATTCGTCTTGCAGTGAAGGCAGTTCTTGCTGAAAAGAATCAACGAACAACGCCGGGAGACTTTGACCCGGTTTAATTCAGAACCATCCGGGTGCCGGCGTGCATTCCAACTGATTCAGTTGATGCAGTTACAATACACTGGGGTTCCGACCATTAAAATACCGGAGAACGTATTATGCCATTAATTCGCAGAGACTGGAATCCTGTTGCTGCCGATGAATGGAGCAAAGAGGATTGGTATGCTATCGTGCTGTCCGTGATTGCGTACACAACGTTGACGGTTGGATCAGCACTCACGTTTCTCCTCCTGCCTATCGGTTTTATCATCCTCGGCATCGGCATCATAATCACCCTGCTGATGTATTGGGTGATCGATCCGAAGCTCCGGATGATTTCCACGGAATACGAAAAGAAACAGAAGGAGTATTTGGAGCAGCTGGAAGAAATTCAAAGATGGGAGGCCAGAGAACATGAGTAGAGGGTTTGCTGTGGTCATCGGGATGACTATCGCCTATGTAGCGTCATTTATGGGGATGATAGCCGCCTACTTATACTATAAGCGTAATAAACAAAACTCCGATTCGGAATAGGCAGGGAAGTATGGGTACAATTTTTTTACAAATACAGCGCATTGGATCACCGGCGCTGGGAATCATTCTGCCGGCGTTAATCTTCGGATTATCCGTCGTACTCACCTATTTAATGATTCGACATTTTACCCGACAAGAGGATTCCAGGGAATAACAGCAGCATCACTGACCATCCGTCCTGGACATTACCGGAGGACATATGCTTTCGTTTGAGAATATCGTAACATTTTCCGTATTGGATTGGATCTGGCTGATCGCCTTCATCCTGTTGATGGTTATTTTCGGCGCCTATTTCTATCGCCTGGGTAAGCGCTCCGAAGCGGACTTCTTTCTTGCGGGACGCGGTTTGCCCTGGTGGCTGCCGGCCTCCTCGGTGTACGCAACCCACACCGCGACCGATACGCCGATCTGGGTGGGCGGCGTGGTTTATCGGTACGGTCTGGCGGGGTTGTGGTACGCCTTTTTTGCGGCCTGGTGTGCCATCAGCGCATTTGTGTCGACCAGGATTTTTCGCCGCTCTCTGGCATACAGCCAGGCGGAATGGCAAACCCTGCGATTCGGCGGGCTCGGCGCCGAGATGATTCGCGGCTGGCTGGCGGGATGGCAGGTGTTTATGAACATGTTCATCCTCGGATGGGTGGGCATCGCCGCAGGCAAAGTGTGTAACCTCCTGTTCGGATGGCCTCTCTGGATCGGTCTGGTGTTGCCCACCAGTCTGGGGGCCATTTATGTGCTGACCTCCGGCTACTGGGGCGTGGTGATGGCGGATTTCCAGCAAGGCGTTATTGTGCTGCTCCTGATTTTCATCGTGTCCATCTGGGGTGTGGTAGCCGCAGGCGGGCCGCAGGAGATCATCGCGAAATTGATGCAGTATAACAGCACGGCGGAGTGGATTGTCCCGTCTGAAGTCCAGGCCCGGACGACCGGACTCATTCGAATATCCGATCCGGAAACCGGCGAGGTGTACGCGCAAAACGGCGCACCATTTCTGATGGTGGATTCCGGGAGTGAAGCGCTGATCGCACGGACTGAAGAGAAGGTCCATCGGATGATTACCGGGCAACCGTCATCCGAAAGCGGGCAGGCGGCAGTATTATTTCCGACCGCAGGAGATACCCTGGTGGCAGGGTATGGCTATCAGGTGGTCTGGACGGCAGGGCAGTCCGGCAGGCTGGTGGATGTGGCTTTCTCCACGGATGGAGGACAAACCTGGAGTGCCGTGATCGAGAACCATTACGACGGACAGGGGTGGCGGATCAATCCTTTCAGTTTCACCGGATGGACCCAGGGGCAATTTCCGATATTCTGGTTCATTACCATGATGGTCATCGCTCTGATCGGCGGATTCGGGATGGGCACCAGCATCGACTGGTTTACGGAAGCCCAGCGGATTCAGTCTGCCAGGACAGTCCGGGATTCATCGTACAGTATCTGGGCGGGATCGGCCCTGGTCCTGATCCGGAATTCCGTCTGGGCGGCGGCGATTCTGGGATTTTTTGTGTTATTCCCGCACCTCGGGCGCAGCGGTGATTACGAGATGGCCTGGTACGTGGTAGGCTTTAATTATCTCCCCATCGGGATGGTGGGTTTTTTCTTTGCGGGCATCCTCGCCATTCACCTGTCGTCCGTGTCCACCCAGTTAAACCTGGGGGCGATGTACGCCACCCGTGATTTTTATCATCACTATGTGAATCCCCGGGCCAGCGAACAGCAATTAGTTCGAGTCGGCCGAATTTCCACCTTCATTTTACTTTTGGGGTCCTTTCTGTTCGGGATCATTATCGGCGAGGAAATCACCCAATGGCTCATTTTTGCGCTCTGGATCATGATGGCCGGGGTCTGGCTGCCGAATATTCTCCAGGTGGTCTGGTGGCGATTTAACGCCTGGGGATACCTCAGCGCCTGGATTGCCAACCTGGGATTGAGCTGGCTGGTGGTCTGGATACTGCCGCACTTCGGGGTTATCCCTGCGCTGCCTGACTATCTCCAGTTCTGGGCACTCATCGTTCTCAATGCGCTGGTGTACCTCCCGGTCACGTTTTTGACCAAACCGGAAAACATGGATCATCTGGTGAGCTATTACGTGATGTCCCGGCCCATCGGGTTCTGGGGTCCGGTCAAGCGCGAAGCCAGACGCCGTGGCTTGCTTCAGAAGGAAGAGGAGTATATCCGATCACAGATAGAGGGCGACGACGAGAGGTGATCTCACCACGGGCGGAACCGGCGTGCCTGGCGCGGCCCCGGTTCGCGCGGGCAGCCACAGGAGACCGCCCGGATCAGGAGTAACCAAGAGATCCCTCCGTTTCATTCATTGACTTATTCGGATAATAATATCCGAAAAAACCCTTGACTTCCATCCTGCTTGCCGTATATTAAAATCAGACTTAATTATCTTATAATTATGATTTACTCCAGAACAACCGAATACGCGATGAACGCACTGGTCTACCTGGCCGGGGAGTCCACCGGGAGCCGATCCGGGGTACAGGAGATGGCGCGCAGCCTGGAGATTCCGGTGCATTTCCTGGGGAAGATTATGCAGGATCTACGGAAGGGAGAACTGGTGCAGGCCTTTCGCGGCAGGAACGGCGGGTACCGGTTGGCGCTCCCACCGGCGGAAATTGCACTGTATGATGTGGTCTCCGTCATCGAAGATCTGGATAAATACGAAACCTGTATCTTTGGAATGAAGGAATGCCGGTCCGGGCTGTCCTGTGCGCTGATCTGTGACTGGAATCAGGTGAAGAACCAGATCACGGAGTTCCTGCGGTCCCACTCCATCGCGGATCTATTACAGGTGCATCCCTACTGGCTGGAACACGGAAACCATGACCAAACCGGTGAGGAGCGCTGAGTAATAGTAATGCGAAACTGGTTTACGAAAGATCCGCTCGCAGCTGTTCCCATCAAATATAAGCTCCCGCTGAGTTTCGTGTTGCTCTGTTTAATCGCGTTCGGCGTGGCGGGATATCTGGTGGCGAACTCGGTATATCATTCTCTGGAAAGCGAGATACTCTCCCGGCTTCGGAGCGAATCCATCGCCCATGCGGTGATGTTCGACAAATCCATGGATGCGCTCCGCAGGCGGGCCCAGGATTTTGCGTCCGATGGCTTCATCCGAACCCAGACTGCAAGATTATCCGGAGACGCGTCCGGCGCAAATGGGGAAGATCTGGAACGCCATCTGCAAACAAACAAACTCCCGCTGGAATCGACATTCACGAATCTGCTGGTGTTCGATACGGAAGGGCATCTGCTGGCTGCTGCCAGGAAGCGTGGCCTTATTTCCGGGAATATCGAGCACATCACGGCGTCTTCGCAGGATCTGCAGTTCAGTGCATTGAGACCGGGTAAGGGCATGCGGGATTCCCTCTCCTTCGAAATCTCCACTCCGGTCTGGAATCTGAGCCACACGCAAGTGATCGGCTATCTGCGTTGCGTGGTTGATCTGGGGACGGTCCTCCACGACACCTTTGTCGCCAACCGGGACGCCATCGCCGAATCATCTCTGGAAAAACATCTCACCATCATCGATGCCGCGGGCCAGCGGGTCAATATCCCCTGGTGGTTTCCGGAAGAGCAGGCTCCTCCCGGTTCGGGGATCACCCGCTCCGGAGGGATATTCCTGAGCCGTGACCAGGGATCGCCCAGGACAAGTGCGCACGTGGGACGCCATACCTGCGAGCATGGCAAGGATATGTACGGCCAGAGTTATCCCATGGAAAGCACCGGCTGGACCGCCCTGGTGGAGCTGAACGCCGAGGCGGCCCTGTTGCCCATCACCTCTATCGAGGGGAAGATCCTGGGAACCGGGATCATTATCACCATCACCACGCTCATTCTGCTTTATTTTCCGGTGCAGTTCCTCATCCGGCCGCTGAATGCGTTGAACGAAATGGCTTCCCGTATCAAAGACGGTGATTTTTCCGCCCGGCTCGAACCGGAGTCGGACGATGAAATCGGGCACCTGACCAGGACCTTCAATATGATGGCGACCGCCATTGAGGAGCGCACAACCTATCTGGAGGAGACCGCGAGCGATTTACAGCAGAGCCAGCAGGAACTGCGCATCGAGCACAACCGGTTAGAGACCGTGGTGCAATCCATGGAAGACGGCTTAATTCTGTTGGGACGCAACGGAGAAATAATTTTATCGAATCAGGCTGCCAGACCGGTAGAAGCCCTGCTTTCCGGTGAAGCGGAGAACCCCGCGATCGAACGATGCCGGGACAACGGATCCGGGGACGGCAACTGCCTAGCCTGTCTGCTGAACGGAGCCGCACCACATTCCTGCATCGTGCGGTTTGGGGATTCCATCTATGAAATTCTGTCTACCAGTCTGCCCACCGGTTCCGGGGAAGCGGGGAAAATCCTGGTGGCCAGAGATATCACCGAACGGGAGCAGATGCGGGATCAGCAGCTGCATCAGGACAGACTGGCGGTGCTGGGCAGGATCGCGGCAGTGGTAGCGCATGAGATGAACAGTCCCATGTCCGCGATTTCCATGTATAACCAGATGATGGAAGCCGAACTCCCGGACGATTCGCCGTTTCACGAACATGTGGATGTGATTCAACGAAACACCCGATCCTGCCAACGGATTATCAAGCAGCTCCTGGATTACGCCCGGTCACCTTCGCCGGAAATCGGGGAGGTGAACATCAACGAGCTCATCACCACGGTGCTGCGGTTCCTCAAACCGTTCTATGACCAGAAAGATATTATGCTCGGATATCAGAACCGCAACGGAAACCACACGATACTTGGTGACTCCATGCAGCTGCAGCAGGTCCTGGTGAATTTGCTGATGAACGCCATTCAGGCCCTGCCCGGGAAGGACGGCCGTATCGAAATATGTACCGGTCAGAACGATGGGCGGCTTACCATAGATATCCGGGACAACGGACAGGGAATACCGGTGGAGAAGCAGGAGGAGATATTCGAACCCTTCGTGACAACGAAAAATGCCGGCGGAACCGGACTGGGACTGTCCACCGCACGCCGGATCATCCGGGCCCATCAGGGACGGTTGGAGCTGGTGACCTCGAAGCCGGGAACCACCGTGTTCCGGATAATCCTCCCTCTGGAGACCGGGCCGGATCCGCCCTGGAATAGCACACGGATGAACAGACGTGAAAAGGCAAAAGTGAAAAGTGAAAAGAGCTATGAAGGGTTTGTTGAAAATTGACGACGAATCAGATCTGTTTCTTCTGCGTCATCTGTGTGCCAATGAGTTATGACTTATAAAATTTAAAACTGCGAGAGCCGTCATGAGGGAAATACCAGAGACACTGAACGATATTCACGTCCTTGTTGTTGATGATCAAGCGGATGTCTGCCGGGGGTTGAAGCGGTTGATCGGTACCACTGGATGCCAGGTAGGCACTGCTTCTTCCGGTGAAGAAGCCTTAGCCGAACTGCGTGATTCTCCGTTTGATATCGTGATCACTGATATTAAAATGGACGGCCTCTCCGGGATTGACCTGCTCCATGAAATTAATCGGGAGTGGCCCGAGATCGAGGTGGTGCTGATCACGGGATACGGGACCATCGATATGGCGGTGTCCTGCCTGCAGAATGGAGCATCCCACTTCATCACCAAGCCGTTCGACAACGAAGACATCCTCACATTCGTTCGCCGGGCGGGGTATCGCATCCTGGCCCGAAAGCAGCGACTGGCCGGTGAGCGGCAGTATCGGTCGCCGCGGATTATCGCGGAGTCACCGGTGATGCACGCCGTGCTGCAGCAGGTGGAGCAGGTGGCGCCGTCCGGCATCCCGGTGGTGGTCCAGGGGAAGAGCGGGACGGGCAAGGAACTGGTCGCCCGGACCATCCATAACAAGAGTCAGGTGCGGGATAAGCCCTTCCTGGCCATCAATTGCGCGGCGCTGCCGGATTCGTTGCTGGAATCGGAGCTGTTCGGTTATAAGAAAGGCGCGTTCACCGGCGCCCACCAGGACTCCCCCGGATTGTTCCAGCAGGCGGACGGCGGAACCATCTTCCTGGATGAAATCGCCTCCATGTCACTCTCCTTCCAGGGAAAGCTTCTCCGGGTGCTGGAGGAGAAGGTAGTTCGTCCCCTGGGGTCCACTGAAGATATCAACGTGAAATTCCGGTTGATCGTCGCGACCAACCAGTCGCTGCAGCGCCTGGTGGAGCAGGACGACTTCCGGCAGGATCTGTTCTACCGGCTGGATGTGTTCAAGATCCAGCTGCCCCCGCTCAGCGAACGCAAGGCCTGTATTCCATCGCTGGCAGAATATTTTGTGGAACGGAATGCCCCGGATGTCCTGGGTGAAGATATTCCGATTCCAGAGATTTCGCCGGCGGCCATGCGTGCTCTCGAAGCACATCACTGGCCGGGGAACATCCGGGAACTGGAGAACACCATCAAACGCGCGCTGGTGGTGTGCCGGGGAGACACCATCCTGCCGGCCCATTTGGGATTTGAAAAAGCAAATGGA
>DATFLS010000501.1:0-5890 GCA_035267465.1 bacterium | reverse complement strand
GTATATATGAAATCCGGTGGTGAGAACCAAATCGATTTGGTGGATCACAATACGACTTTTCGGGTTCACTGGTTCAATCCGCGCTCCGGAGGTGAGTTACACCGGGGAAGTATCGAAACCATTGCTGGGCCCGGCCTCCGGGATATCGGATCCGCTCCGGTGAATGTCAATAAAGATTGGCTGGCGGTGATTCGGAGAATGGATCGATAAGAATAATATTTCATGTCATTTATAAGACCAGGAGAATGATGACACCACAACAGGATGATTGAATAAAATGATATGCAAACAGAACAATCCAATGGTCATTCCCGGGATTTCACCAAAAGCGCTGCTCCAATGCAGGTCTTTAAACGGCTGTCCGGTCAACCAGCAGGTTCGATCATAAATCAGAGGTCTGTATCACTATTACAGGTGAAGAAAAATATCTGACAGCAATCTAAAATTCCTTAGGTAAGTGAAAAGAAATGAAGCGATTAAGACGATCCAGCACTATCATTTTCATCTTAATGACACTGGCAATCGGGATGGGATGTTCGACCGATAACGACAGAGGATACCTGCCCGGCCAGATCATTCTTGACCCGGATCATCCGGATCGGCTGGTGTACAACCGGGATGCGAATAATGACGGCGAATTGGACCCCTTCTTCATGTGCGGACCCGGCGGACCGGAAGGGTTTTTATACGGCGACATCAGTGGAGGCTATTCACCAGCGATGGTACTTGATACCATGATCGTGTACGGCGGGAATTGCATTTACATGCAGGGCATCCGGTCCCATGGGGGCGATGGAACCGCAGAACAAAATCCCTTTGTCAATAATGATCCCCAACAGGGGATTGACACCGATATGCTGAAGCAGTGGGAAGAGTGGTTCCAGCGTATGGAAGAGCACGGGATTGTCATTTATTTTTACTTCTATGATGATGAGGTGAAAATCGGTCCTGAGAATGAAATCATTCCGGTCGAACGGGAATACATCACCACGGTGGTAAATGCCTTTGAACATCACCCCAACCTGATATGGGTCGTTGCCGAAGAATATCAGGAAATCTTCAGCAAAGAGAAGGTCAGCCGCATTGCTGAACTTATACGCAGGACAGACGATCACAATCATCTCATCGCCAGTCATCAATTACCCAGTCTGGAGTTCCACCATGCGGACGATCCGGTGATCGATCAGTTTGCCATGCAGCTGCGATCTACGGAAGGTCCTTACAGCGATATACATAACAAATGTTTGCAGGCGCTGGAGAATGCGAACGGGAGATATCACGTTAATCTGGCGGAACAGTACGATTGGCACTCGGACCTGCTGGAAGCAGGAGATCGTGAAGGGGTCCGCAAAATCAACTGGTCCGTGGCCATCACCGGGATGCACATCATGCACCTGGGCGCCTGGGAGACCACCCGGGAGCGTCGTCCGCCGTCCGTTGGAATGCTGCAGGATTCTCGCCATGTATACGAATTCATGGAAGCAATTCCCGATTTAAATGAAATGAAACCGCAGGACCAGTTGGTGGAATCCGGCACCGCCTGGGTATTGGGTACACCGGACCACTATCTTGTGTATCTGATAGAAGGAGGGACCATTTCGCTTAATCTGCAGGGAGATAAAAACTCTCTGCAGGCCCAATGGTATAATCCCCGGACTGGCGAATACTCTGATCCGGAAAGTATAATCGCAGGAAGACAACAATTTACTGCACCAGATAGCAACGACTGGATCTTACATATTTCAGGATAGAGACACCGGACATAGAGGACTATCTGAATATTAAGAGAACGAAAAGCTGTCGTGAGGAAATAATCCCTGCCGTGAGAAAGGAATGAGTTACACTTTCCGCAGGAAGGTCGGCAGGAATTGCTCTCACAATATTACTATCGAACAGGAGGGTGAAGTTATGTCGAAAAAATTTGGAGTTCTGGCAATCACACTCGTGGTAAGTTTTTTGTCAACGATAGGTTTCGGAGCGGAGGAAACCGGCGTCTGGGGGAAATTCGAAACCAGTTTCCGGAGCAGCAAGACCTACGAAAATCCCCTCTATGATGTGGAATCATTTATCGTCCATTTTACCTCACCCACAGGTCGTGAGAAAAATATCAGGGGGTTCTGGGACGGCGGCACCACCTGGCGGGTGCGGTTTATGCCGGATGAGGTGGGCGCCTGGACGTATATCACCGAATGTTCGGATGAGGAGAACACTGGATTGCATCAGGTGACGGGCTCCTTTGAATGCACTGACAATACCAGTCATTATGATATGTATACGCATGGCGAAATCATTCGCCCCCCCGGATCCTATCATTTGACCTACAGCGATGGCACACCCTTTTTCTATACCGCCTGCACTGCCTGGAACGGCGCCCTGAAATCTACGGGGAAAGAGTGGGATACCTATCTGCAAAATCGCGTGGACAAAGGATTCAATACCATTCAGTTCGTCACCACCCAGTGGCGGGGAGGTGAGTCCAACCGATTCGGACAGGAAGCCTTCCAGGGAAGTGGACGTATCCGGCTGAATGTGGAATTTTTTCAACACCTGGATACCAAAGTGGATCGGGTGAATGACTGCGGTCTGGTGGCTGCCCCCGTGCTGCTGTGGGCGCTTCCATTCGGACAGGGGATGGAACTGAGTCCCGGATATTACCTGCCGGAACGGGAGGCTATTTTACTGGCACGCTATATGGTAGCACGGTATGGAGGCAACCACGTGATCTGGATTCTGGGAGGTGACGGCCGCTACGTGGAATCCTTCGAACAGCGGTGGAAGAATATCGGCCGGGGTGTGTTCGGTGACGAGCATGCGGGCGTGGTGGCGCAACATCCGCATGGCCGGTCCTGGATTGGAAATGCCTATACCGGCGAAGACTGGTTGGATATCTACGGCTATCAGTCAAGTCACAGCAGGAGTCAAGGCACCGTGGACTGGATCAACAAAGGTCCGGTCAGCGAGAACTGGCATCGCATTGCGGCGAAACCGGTCATCAATCTGGAACCGTGTTATGAAGAGATTCACTTCGAAATCTCTGCCGAAGATGTACGCAACGCTTCTTACTGGAGCCTCATGAACGCACCGGCAGCAGGTATTACTTATGGTCATAACGGCATCTGGCCCTGGCTGCGCGAGGGGGAGGAGATTCTGAATCACCGGCACGAACCGGGAGTGACACCCTGGTATGAAGCGATTCATGCTCCCGGCAGCGCACAGATTGGATATTTGGCGGAGTTTTTCCAACAATTCGAGTGGTGGAATCTCCGCCCGGACCAATCGATGCTTGCGGAACAGCCGGGTGATACACAGTTTAACCACTTCATCTCAGTAACCCGCACGGAGGATTACAGAGTGATTCTCGCGTATGTCCCGGTGAAATCTACGGTGAAATTATATAATCTCATGCAATATGAGTACGAAGGCCAATGGTTTGATCCGGTGGAGAATACGTATTCCCATGCACAAGTTATACATGAAGAGGGGATATTGAGAGCGGCTTCTCCCAAAGATCAGGATTTGGTTCTGATCTTACGGCGCGTGTCTTCGGAATGAAATTATAAAAGGAGAGATCCGCAATGGGAAAAATTTTATGCAAATGGATTCCTACTGTTTTAATTGTGGTCAGCACGCTGGCATGTAGCTCGGAGAATGTGCAGAAGACACACCTTTCTGCTGACATGTTCCGTCACTCATATATCACCAGTGATCTACCGGGTGATCGTGGGTGGGGTTATGGTACGCCGACGCTTGCGGATTTTGATAAGGACGGGGATCCGGACTATGCGTTCTGTGTGCGCAATGACAGTCTGTACTGGTTCGAGAATCAGGACGCTCAAACCTGGGCGAGGCATACGGCCGGCCCAATGCCCTTACGTACCCTGGGAGCGACAGTGACAGATGTCGATAACGACGGATGGCAGGATATTCTCATCGGGGGATACTGGTACCGGAACAGTCAGAACCCGCAGACCACACAGTTTGAATTATACCGGTTCGATGATACCATCGAGAACGAAATTCATGATATCGTGGCTGCCGATATCGTTGGAGATAATCGATTGGATATCGTGCTCACCGGAGATCACGAGGGCGCATTCTGGTACAGTATTCCCGAAAATCCGCGGCAGGATATGAACTGGCCCAGAACCACAATAACCATGGCAGTCCTGCATGACAGCGTCGCCATTCATGCTGGTTTTTTTCCGCGGGGAGTGGATGATCTGGACAAGGATGGCGACGCCGATATTGTCATGCCGGATCGCTGGCTTGAGAACCGGGAGCAGGGGCAGCAATGGACCAGGCATCCGATTCCCTTTGGCAAACGGGGCCCATGGGGTTTGTCTTCCCGGAGTTGGATCACCGATCTGGATGCCGATGGAGATAATGACATAGTGATGGTGGACTGTGATCAAAAAGCATCCCGCGGTGCCTGGCTGGAGAATCACGGGGATCAGCCAGCGACTTTTACTGCTCATTTCCTGCCTATGACTGCGCCCGGAATTCGGGGATCATTTCACTCCCTCTATGTGGGGGATTTCGACAACGATGGAGACCAGGATATCTTTACATGTGATCAGGAAGACGACTCGATCCTGCCGGAAGGCGCCCCGCCGCGATGGTATATCTGGGAAAACATCAGCTCCGCCGGACATATTCAATTCAGGGAGCAAGTCATTCTGGATGCCCGGCTGGGGGGGCACGACGCACTGGTTGGCGATGCGGATGGTGACGGGGACCTCGATATCTTCTCAAAGATCTGGAATGTCTGGGAAGACAACGGGAATCAAGGCAGAGAGCACGGGGACTTTCTGGAGAATCTGATAATCCAGTAACGACCTTGTTGCTATACCCATTGCAGGATGGAATCCCCGATAAGCAGTAGGCTTCAATACATTCTTCTGCACCCGGAGAGGCGGTCTTTCTTTATATAATCCAGCGTAACTCTTTATATAACCTTTCTCCTGGATGAATGCAGTTCATTTGCGCTCTCCGGTTTAATCCGAGTTCAGAATTTGTTATTATTAACTACTTATTTTCAACCGGTAGAAGCGGAGCGACCAGCGGGTGAGTAGAACCAAACGGTCTACTCCAGGAAGAATACATGAGAAACTGCTTCAGAATTCCGCACGGTACTCGACGATTCCGGTATTGGCAGAATCCGGTAAGAACAGTCTTCATTGATCGGAGGCAGCTCACTGTGAACTTTTTACAGAGACTTTACTCGTTCTATGTTCTGTTTCTCACCGCATTATTACTTGGCTGCACTCCAACGGATAGCAACCACTGGGTGAGCATGCAGCGGAATTATCGCATTCCCATTGAAGTGCAGACCGAACCTCATTCCGGATATGCCAAACCGGTGGAAGTCCCTGTAAATCTCACCAGATCCCTGTCGGATGTGAACATCGAGGGGACTGTTGATCCAACCTCGGTGTATTTAGTTGAAACGGATAGTCTGGGTGCGGTAATTGATGAACAGGTTCCCGCACAATTCGACCCCGCTGACGGATTCACTGCATACGACAACGCGGCAGGCACACTTCTCTTTTTGTTGAAACATCAATTGTCCAAGTCCGAGACACGCTACTATCATCTCTATTTTGGCGAACAGGGGAAAATGTATGACGCCCCGGCGGTCACCCCACTTATTCGGATTTCCTCTGATGTGGAGTTCAGAGGACAGCAGTCCATCGCCCTCAGAAACCAACTGGCGACCTATTTTTACCATAAGATGGGTGCCGGTTTCGCCGGACTGATCGATACGGCCGGGCACGACTGGATCAGCTACCAACCGGGAGGTGGATCGGCCGGAGAATACCGGGGAATTCCCAACCTGGTCCATCCAGAGGGCCATTTCCATCCGGGCTCGGAAACATCCTCCAGTGTGATT
>DATFLS010000500.1:0-4228 GCA_035267465.1 bacterium | reverse complement strand
GGATCCAGCTGATCCACGAAGTCCTTCAGCAAGGTGTGCACCTTCGGGATATGCGGGGCGGCAATGCCCTCCACCTTGGCATAGCGTAAAATCTCCGGCTTATACTGATTCAGTTCCTCTTCTTCCAAAACTCCTTCAACTGCGGTTATGAAACCCTCCAGCGGCTGGCTTTCCTGTCCCAGGAGGGATTCCAGACGCTCAATGATTTCTGAGGGCACGCCTTCATCTCCCAGCTGTTCGATGGTCGAATGAAAGATGGCGTATGTGTCCGGAATCTCAATGAACGGCCGCTGAAAGTAGGTTCTTCGGATGTTCGGATCGATGGTGAAAAGATCTTTGAGATGGGCCAGCTGTGCCAGATAATCGGCCAGTAACCGATCGAAGAACAACAGAAATCCCTGCAGCTGCTTTGCCTGGGCTTTCCGTTCCTCGGTAATCGGGCTGGACACCCCGGATTCTCCGACCCCGTAGGTCAGCGGAAAATCATCCTGCACTGATGCATAAGACAGAATGTCACGCGGGTTCCCTTCCGGCACCGGCAAATCGTACTTTTCCACCCCCAGTCGACCTCGCCGGTGGATAGCCCGGATCTGCTGCAATTTCTGTCTCACCTCATCCTGATCCGGAAAATAGGGGACAAACTCCTTGTAAAAGACGATATCCGATAATTCCATTGCGAACCGGGGTGTCCGGCCTTCTGCCACTGTGAGCGACCACTGCTCCCCTTCCGTCTGCGGCTCGCGATCAAAAAAGTTGGTGAGCCTGATATTTTTCACCGCCGTGATCTCCTCGATGTCCATGAGCACATGGATGATATCAGACACGTGAATAGTACGGGCTTCTTTCCAGTCAGATTGATCCAGCTCGTCATCGTCGATGAATCCATGATTCAGCCGGGGGCTCTCGAATATCCGGTCAATGGTTTTCCCGCGTTCCAGAAGATCTTTGATGGTATAAAAATTCACGTCCGGGGCGAGAAACGTTTCCAGCACATACCAGACCTCTGCCATTACCGCTTCCACATCCGCTTCAGGCACTACTTCCAGATCCGTACATACGGCAATCTCCTCGATCTGCACCCCTTTGAACTGAAAAAAATCTTCGCAGAGATTTCGCATGCTGTGGAGCCGTCTGGCTACCCGCGACGCCCGCCGGAGCGCTTCCCCAATTCGCTGTCGGTACAGCGGCAGCAAGTCCGACCGGACCAGCTCACGGATTTGTTGCCTGTTCTCTTCTGATCGAACTCCTTCAGAGCGGACCCGTATGCTCTCTGTAAACGAGGTAGTATCTGCCAATTCCACTATTAGAGATGCCTCATACTCGTCTGTGTCCGGGTTATAAATCAGGTCTCCCATCTCCAAATGATCTATGCCGGGATGTTCACTCACCGGGATGATCCGGGTATTGCAATACACTTCCCAGGGAGGAAAGATCGCATGGATTTCAAATGCCTCCTCATCCACTTCGACCTCACGTGTCCAGGTGTACTGATTTAAATTCCCACTCTCGATATCGGTATCGAACTCCAGAATGACATTATACAAACCCTGGAGGTTGAGTGGCCGGGTGTATTCCGACGGCTCAAATGCCAGTTCACTGTCCAGGCAATTGATATGTAGTTGAGGCTCCGGCGCATCCACCACTTCCAGCCAGGCATTCTTTATTCCGGCGACGTCAATCATCGTTTTGCGAAAGTCCGATATGGTAACCGGGTTTGTGGTCAGAATATCCCGCGCCGTAAAAAAGTCGGGGATATCGGGATGAGCGGTCGGCGTTTGCCCGGCAAGAATATCCTCTACCGGATAGCTGGTGCGGTATCCCAGGTCGGTGAGGGCGTAACAGAGAATTTCCAGCGTAGTGATCCCGGGATCGTGCACGTTGTAATCCGTCCAGATCTCATGGGAGAGCTGCTCAATATATTCCAGACCCTTCTTCCGCAGATAGGCGTAATCTTCACCGGGAGGCAAGGAACGATTTTTCGCTATGAACGCTGTTGCTTCCATATCCGAATTCTCAGTCTGTTATGGTATGACTCTCATGCGAAACCAGTATGGACCGTGCCGTTTGTGGCCGCGCCTCTTCGATGTCGACCAGTGTGTCTTCGGTCCCTTCCGCATACGGGTATTGATGCATTCGAAAATTATTCACATAATCCACATATTCTCGTTTCTCGATGAAATGCAGGATGTTCGAACGGTGGATCCGCCCCCCGAACATGATGTCTTCTCCCGCTCGAAACGCCCAGGGAGATAAAAACTGCGTAATGTCCTTTTTCAGTCGATCCAGATAATGGCCGCGGTCATAGCCGGTGTGAAACGTCACGGAGAATTCCACCTGCATCCGTTCATACCGCGGATTAATCACCCGGATACGCCGGGCAGCGAACACCGGCATGATTTCCTGCAGATATTCTTCAATGTCCCGGAGCAGCCGCAAGCTGGCACGGGGTTGGAGCGGATTCACCGCATGCTTTTTCCTGAGGTTCGGGATAATCACCAGTGTCACAAACCCCGGCGCAAACTCGGATCGGGATATGTTCAGTGAATCCCGATGATAGTCGTAGGTACTGTGATTAATACATTTCGCCTTGTAGACCGACGGGAAACGTTCCAGCACCAATCGTTCGTAATCCCAAATAGTGACCCCCCGCCGCCGGTGTCGCAGCCGTTCGCTCACCCGGGTGTAATACTGTTCCGGCTGCTCCTGCACTCTCCCGCCGGACGCAGCATACGGCTGGGCCACCGATTTGATTTCTGATCGGCTGTTTCGTAATCCGGTGATCGATCCCGCAGCCAGGTCCTCCGCCAGAAAATCAGGGTCGTTCCCGCGATCCGTAAATGATGCCTCGGCTGCCTGGGCTATCACCGCAATGGTATCACAAACTGCCTCTGTGTGCTCGCCCATACTGGCTCGTACCCAGTGCAGGTTGGACGGTAATAAGGTATTATCGTTGGTGGCTTCCTCTGGGAGAAATAAATGCACAATACCGGACGTCACCAATTGATCGGTGGAATCACGGAGTATCTGATCGGTTTGCAGGGGTTTCCAGGAATTCTCCGATAAATACGACCAGTACACATCATGATCGATTATGGTTGGGTCTGCCGTGCCTTCAGCCATCTGAAACAACAATGCGATGCTTTGCGGCGGTTCAAGATCTTTCAGCCCGATATACAGTTCCCCCTCGTTGTCCATCTCAACCGCGGGTTCTGCTGACTCATATGAAAACTGAGGTACCAGGAACGGTTCCTGATCCGAATGGAGTTGCCGGTGGCCGAACGGGTAGAGATGAAACAGCCGGACAGTGGGCTCTTCATCCTCGCCATCAGAAGCGAAATGTATGCTATCCTCTGCGCTGTAATCCAGTTCGAGGGTGCTAATTTGAGGCGTATATGGCGGCTTGGGTAAATCCTCAATATTTAGGTTCCCCTGGGCATGCTCCATGGCGGCCTTCGCATATACTTCCCGATATTTCGCATGACCGAATGCGAAGTCCGGCGATACCAGGTCCAGGCGGAGAAAGCTCCGTATCAGTGAGCTCCTCCTCAATCGGCCTGGCGATAAACTGTTTCAAATTTTCTTCGTCACGGAAGGCCAGCACATTCGGTTGAGTGGCATCGGGTTCGTCAAAGAGGGCTTTATCGGTCAGTTTTTTCCAGACCGCATCTTCCCGAAGATAACATCCCGCCTGGAAAACATTGTTTTTCAACGAATCCATCCACTGGCTCAGTTCTCCCAACACTTCGGCCGGAATTCTGTTTTCCAGTTCGATTTGCGAGAGGAACTCGTTCTTTGAGTTATTCAGCGTCTTCCCAATTTCATCCGCTCGGGGCTGTCCGGTTTCCGGGGATTCCTCCGTCAGAATGTTCTGCACCGATTGATTCGGGGGATTCTGCACCAGCTGGTAGAATTGACTGATGGTGTCATCGGTGACCCGATAAAAAGCCAGATTCCGGTAGTAGTCTTCCAGAGATGCAGCCGGCACATCCTTCCACTGAACACGCAGATTGAGTGCGGCGAGTTCTTTGGAAAAGATTTCGGCGCTGCCAACATAAAAGTTGGATCGAATTCCCGGATTATTTCCGAACGGGAAAAACGCCTTGGACGGATCCAGCATTCCCTGATCATTCTGCAAAATCACACTTTTTATCCCCGTCTTACTCTGACCGGATTGTCCCGAAGATTCACTGGAAATTCCTCCGACATTCACGGTTACGTTAATCCGCTG
>DATFLS010000499.1:0-3286 GCA_035267465.1 bacterium | reverse complement strand
TTCACAGCGTTGTCAATAAGGTTAAAAGCCAGTTGATATAACCGGACATGGTCTCCGGAGATCTCGGCGGATGCCAATTGATCTACGATAATGTTTTGCCGTTTGGCTTCCGCCAGGACTTCGACGTCTGCCAACACATCCTGTAATATCTCATCCCATCTGATTATCTCGAAATCGAAGCTGGATTCAATCTGTTCCGTGCGGGATAACAACCGCAAGCTGTTCACCAAATGATTTAACCGGGTGATGGTTTCGATGTCCTGGATGAGCTGTTCTTTTACTTCAAGGGAAAGCTCCGGATTATTGATTTCATCTTCCCAATGTGCCCGCAAAATGGCAAGGGGGGTTTTCAATTCGTGCGCAACATCGGAGAGAAATTGTTGCTGGCTTGCAAAGGCTCGTTGAAGCCGTTCCAACAAATCGTTGAGGACCTGCGACAATTGCCCGAGTTCATCATCCGGATGTTTCACCGGGAGCCGCTGGTTGAGTTTGGTATGACTGATATTTTGCGTTTTCCGTGTAATGGTGGCCACAGGATCCAGGGCCTGCCGGGTCATAAAGTAGCTGCCCACACCGATGAGTATCATCGTGAATAATCCGGCGATGATGAGCACTTCCAGTAGATGGTACAGAGAGGTTTCGATATCTTCGATAGGAACGGCGATGGTTGCATACCCGATGACCTGCTGCTGGTAGAACAATTTGCGTGTCACAATTCGAAAGGTAATTTGTTGGGCCGAAGCCTTTGGTTGGGCGAACCGAAGATCTGAAAGGGCGGCAGTATGAATGGGGACGGTATATCCGAGTTCACGGCGTTGTTTCGGGAAAGTCACTTCCAATGAGAGCATCTCGGCGAGCTGGCTGCTGTAAATTGCCTCTCCGATGGAGTTATAGACTTTGAGATAGTACTGTTTTAAGTGCCTGTTCACCAGCGCTTCGGCGTCGGTGAGATAGGAAAATCGGTAGGTTTCCGGTTCGTAGCTGGCTTCGACATCACTCAGAATCATGTCCAGTTCATCATCCAGGGTCTGAAACAAGAGATGCCGCATGGCAAGGTAGGTCCCCAGGCTGAAGGTCAACAGTACGATCAACGTGGTCAGAAAACCCCAGATGGAAATACGCAGCCGAATTTTCACTGGGCGTCCTGGATCATATATCCGACTCCCCGGATTGTCTGGATCAGCTCATTGATATCGTGATCATGAAACTTCTTCCGAAGATTTTTGATATGGACATCCACGAAATTCGACATGGAAAAGAGATCGAAATTATCGCCCCACACGTGTTCGGCAATCTGGAGGCGGGAGAGTACCCGGTTTTTATTATATAATAAATATTCAAGAATAGCATATTCTTTGGGAGTCAAATCAAGGGATTGTCCGTCGACTCGGACCTCGTGTGTACTGGCGTTTACCTTGATATCGCCAGCCTCCAAAATCGCAGATTTCACATCACTGGAACGCCGGAGCAATGTGCGGACCCGCGCCAGCAGCTCCGGAATGGCGAACGGCTTAGTCAGATAATCATCCGCCCCGGCATCCAGTCCTTCCACCTTGTCATTGATCTGGTTTTTCGCCGTTAAAAGCAGAACGGGTACCGTCCGGCCGCTCTCTCGAACTTCCTTCAATATCTGAATCCCGTCCACTTCGGGCAGTAAAATATCAAGTATCAGGAGATCATATTCTTCTACCAGAGCCATTTCCAAACCCGATTCCCCCTCGAACGCAACTTCCGCCTGATAGTTCTCACTCTCCAGGAGTGTCTTGATTTTTAATGCCAGCGATTCTTCGTCTTCTACAATTAAAATACGCATCGCTCGCCCTCGTTTTTAATCCCGGCCATTCCTTCGGAGAATGGCGTCGAATTTCCGGTTCATACCGACAGTAACCGGGAGAGCAGCGCGGCAGTGGGGAAGGCTTCCACTGCCGCACTTGATTTCAATTTAGGCTGCCGGCATTGGAAATGCGACAAATAAATTTGCATCATTGCGCTGCAAATAGAGCAGCAGCGTCTGTCCCGGTTTAATGCTCCCGAGGATCGTATCGAATTGATCCGCCGAGGAGACCGCCTGGTGATTGATTTCTGTGATGATATCTCCTTCCTGGACGTTATATTCCGCGGCCAGGCTGTTGGATTGAACCATCCGAACCAGGACTCCGGAGAGTTTGGACGGGATATCATATTTCTGTCTCAATTCCGGAGTCAAGTTGGAAATGGAAAACCCCAGATTGGAATATTCACGCAATCCTTCTTCCCGCTGCATCTCCTTCACGTTCAATTCAGCCAGTACAATCGCCGTTTCCTGTTCCTTCCCGTTTCTCATGTACCGCAACGTGATTTTGGTTCCCGGGGAAGTGCTCGACACCCATGTGCTGAGTTCCACACTGTTTTCTATGCTTTTCCCGTCAAAGCCAACGATCACATCGCCTTTTTGCAATCCGGCCCTGGATGCCGGGCTGTTCTCCTGCACCTTGGAAACCACCACCCCATGAGTTGATTCCAGGTTCATGGCCTTCGCAATCTCGGGCGTGATATCCTGAATGTAGACACCGAGCCAGCCGCGGATTACCCGGCCCTTCTGAATAATATCAGTGGCGATTTTATCCACCAGGTTCACCGGGATTGCAAATCCGATCCCCATGAAGCCGCCGCTCTCTGTGACGATCGCAGAGTTAATCCCAATTAACTCTCCATCCAGATTCACCATCGCGCCACCGGAGTTTCCCGGGTTGATTGCGGCGTCTGTCTGGATATAATCTTCATATTGGGACAGCCCGACCGAGCTGCGACCTTTTGCACTGATAATACCAGCGGTCACTGTATGCTCTAACTGCGGATTCAGCGGAGAACCGATTGCTAGTACCCAATCACCAACCCGAGCCTGATCCGAATTCCCGAGACGGAGGGGACGCAAATTCTTGGCATCGATGGTTATTACGGCAATATCGGTTTGGGGATCGGTCCCTTTGACTTTCGCCTTGAATTCACGGCCATCCATCAGGCGCACTTTAATATCATCCGCGTTTTCCACCACGTGATTATTCGTGATGATCGTCCCACCTGCATTGAAAATCACACCGGACCCCAACCCCATTTGCTTATAACTTCCCTGGGGCTGCTGATTTTCGAAGAATTGTTCGAACGGGGTGCCCTGAAATGGATTGACCGCTCGTGACTGAACCGCGGTTTCTGTAAAGATGGTGACCACGGAGGGATTCACCTCCCGGGCAACCGTGGCGAATTCATCACTTAATGCCCGGGCGACCGATGAGGAGCCCTGCGCTGG
>DATFLS010000498.1:0-5598 GCA_035267465.1 bacterium | reverse complement strand
CATTGGGTTGCCATCGATCACGCTTTGCCTGCGGAGTTCAGACTCTACAATCGCTTATTCGCAGTGGCTAACCCGGAACGTGGCGACGTGGATTTTACGGAAAACCTGAATCCCGAGTCACTCGAGGTCAGAAGAGGGTTTATCGAGTCGAGCGTTGCTAATGATCCCTATGATCAGCGCTACCAATTGGAACGGGTCGGATATTTCTGGCGCGATCCGGAATTCACTGCATCGGACCGGTTGGTGTTTAGCCAGATTGTGCCCTTGCGCGATACCTGGGCAGAGCGGGAAGAGGCCGAGCGGCAGGCGGAGATCGAGCGTCAGCGGCTGGAAAAGGAACGCGAAAAAGCACGACAGCGGAAACGCTCCGAAGCGGGTCAGCGGGATCCGGTGGAGGATTTGACTTCCGCACAGAAGACTCGATTCAAGAGATACCGGGAAGAGATGGGGCTGGATCGCGAAGACGCCGCCATCATTGCCCGGGAGGATGAGGTGGCGGATTTCTTCGAAGAAGCGCTGCGTATACACAACAATCCGTTATCTCTCTCCAACTGGATTGTGAACCGGCTGCTGGGGATCCGCAAAGATATTCCGCTCAAGGATCTCCCCATCGATGCGGAGCAGTTCGCACGACTGGTGACTCTGCTCGATGAAGATGTGATCTCCAGCCGGGCGGCGGACCAGGTGTTCGAGCAGATGGTTGCGGAAGGCGGGAATCCCGAGACTATCGTGGACAGGGAAGGGCTTCGCCAGATTGAGGATACCGACGCACTGGAGCCGGTTGTGCAGGAGGTCATCGCCGCTCACCCGGACGAAGTGGAGCGCTATCGTTCCGGCAAAAAAGGTCTCCTGGGATTTTTCATGGGTCAGATTATGCAGAAAACCGGCGGCTCCGCCAATCCGGAACTGGCGAAGGAACTTCTTACGCAAACGCTGAATGATTCCTGAGTAAATGAGCTCTCTCGTTAATCCCTCCTCCGGGAGTTTGCCTTCTAAAAAACACAGTATGTATTATACCTCTGGCCCAACGCCAGCTATAGCAAGTCTGATGAAGTGATCCATTATGAACCACCCGTGATCGAAAGTGCTGCCAAGCATTACTCATACTTCCTGCCGGTCATTCCGCTCAAATTATGGTGCCTGCTCTCATACTTGAATTCCTGTGAATCCACTTTCATGGAATCTAATTAGAACAGCTTGCGTTGAATTATTCTTTGGTAATGATACGGAATTATGACGGATATGCGAGTGTTTAGCAACAGGCGGAAAATGTACAATGTTAAAGCCCTTATACAATTATCAGATATCTGATACATTTTCACAATTTGTAGATTATAGGAGAGGTTCACCATGATTTCTTTGCGTTCTTCGCGGTCTTTGAGCCAAAGGCTCTCCTTTGGAGCGTTTTCTGCACTGACTCGGTCCTGAAGAATGAATACAACAGCGACAAAAATCCCCGGGAAGATCTGGAAGAACCTGCGGGAGTACATTTTCACCTTTCGGTTCAGTTTTCGGGCGTTCAGTCTGGTCTGGACCACCAGCACGCGGCTCACGATTTTGCTGGCATTCCTCACCCTGATCGCCGGTGTGCTGCCGGCGGCCATCGCCTACGTGGGCAAATTAATTGTGGATGCCGTGGTCCTGGCCGCGAACAGCGGCCTGGCGGTGCACCGGGAGCAGGCATTACTGTATGTGGGATATGAGGGCGTGCTGGTGATTCTGATGGCGGGAGCGCAGAAGGGCATTCAGATCTGCCAGTCCCTGCTCCGGGTGTTGATGGGCCAGAAGGTGAATGTGATGATTCTGCAGAAGGCGCTCACGCTGAACCTGACCCATTTCGAGGATTCTGAGTTCTACGACAAGATGACCCGGGCCCGCCGGGAGGCCTCTAGCCGGCCGCTGAGCCTGATCACCGGGGTGTTCGGATTGGTCCAGAACGGGATCACTCTCCTGACGTATGGCGGGCTGCTGCTGCAGTTTTCCGGATGGGCGGTGCTGATCCTGGTGCTGGCGTCCATACCGGCCTTCCTGATCGAAGCCAAATTTTCAGGGGAAGCATTCCGGTTGTTCAGCTGGCGGGTGCCGGAGTCGCGGCAGCAGAACTACTACGAAATGCTGCTGACCAGAGAAGACTACGCCAAAGAAACCAAACTCTTCCGGCTGGGACCGTTGTTCATCCGGCGGTATAAAGAAATCTTCCGGAAGTTGTTTCATGAAGATAAAAGCCTCACCCTGCGCCGGGGGTTCTGGGGATATGTGCTGGGAGTGGTGAGCACGCTGGCATTTTACGGCGCCTATGGCTGGATTGCCTGGGCGACCATTGCCGGCACCATCACCCTGGGATCGATGACCATGTACGTGATGGTGTTCAAGCAGGGACAATCGGCCATCGCCGCCAGTCTGAGCTCTATCGGCGGCATGTATGAAGATAACCTCTACCTCTCCACTTTGTACGACTACCTGGATCAGAAAGTCGACAGGCCTCCTGGTGATGCCGACAGTGGTCCCGATCCCCAGGATGGTATCAGGTTCAGGGACGTCAGTTTCACCTATCCGGGTACCCG
Source organism: bacterium (assembly GCA_035267465.1). Lineage (GTDB taxonomy): Bacteria > Fidelibacterota > JAANXI01 > JAANXI01 > JAANXI01 > DATFLS01. The sequence continues at coordinate 3,034 of DATFLS010000498.1, read as the reverse complement.
GACGCCGGCGCTGAAGGGGGTCAGCTTTCACCTGAGGCCGGGACAGAAACTGGCCCTGGTCGGACAGAATGGCTCCGGGAAAACCACGCTGATTAAACTGCTTACCCGGTTATATGAACCCGATGAGGGCAGCATTACGCTGGACGGACAGGATCTCCGGGAGTGGGACCCGGAAGCCCTGCGGGAGCGAATCAGTGTGATCTTTCAGGATTTTTCCCGCTACCAGCTCATTGTCGGCGAAAACATCGGGGTCGGGTATGTGCCACAGATTGCCAGAGAAGACCAATGGCAGGAGGCCGCCAGGAAGGGGATGGCGCATCCGTTTATCGAGACAATGCCCTCCGGCTATCACACCCAACTGGGGCGCTGGTTCGCTGATGGGAAAGAGCTGTCGGGAGGGGAGTGGCAGAAGATCGCCCTCTCCAGAGCCTTTATGAAATCCGACGCACAAATCATGGTGCTGGATGAACCCACTTCCGCCATGGATGCGGAAGCGGAGGCGCAGATCTTCGAGCGGGTGAAAGACCTGACTCCGGACCAAATGGCTATTCTCATTTCCCATCGCTTTTCCACCGTCCGGATGGCGGATTACATTATGGTGCTGAACGACGGTCAGATCGTCGAGCAGGGCACACATGGAAGCCTGATGCAGCAAGACGGACGCTATGCCCGGCTGTTTCGTCTGCAGGCGGCGGGTTATCGGTAGAGGGTCAAGAGTTCAATATTCCAATACTCAAAATTCAAAACTCCAAAAACCCTGCTGCCAATCCCAGGAAACCAGAAATCAAGAAAACAAAAACTCAAGAAGACAGGAGAACAAGAATTCAATATCCAATACTCAAAATTCCTTCCCATGTCCCATAAAGCAGGAGGGATTCAAGAATCCAGGAATCCAAGTGAACAAGAATACAAATTAACAAAATGACTATTCACTCCGGCCTGATCGCTGTTCCGGGCGGGGAGCGGGGGGTATCCCTCTCCTTGCGTGCCAAAGGCATCTCTACGGGAAAGGAGAGGGACTGAGAGTGAGGTTGGTGGCTCCCGGCATCAACTTGCCCTCGAGCATCTCCGGCCCTGTGCAGCTGCTCCCGCCGGCTGCTCTCCCCACAACTTGGGTATGCTTAGTAGCCACTTAAAATAAGAACAAACGTATCGACTCCGGATATTCTTTCCTTCATCCTTGAAGACACTTGATAACGCCGATGTACACGCCGGGGGAGACAGGCACCACATCTCGCTTAGGTGCCGTTGACGGCGCTCAACCTGCGTCTTATCGAACCAGATTAAAATCGTTTCGAGCGAATACAGGATCGCTCCGAGCTAATGTAAAATGGCTTCGAGCTGATGTAAGATCGCTTCGCAATCAATTCAGTTCGTTTTGAAACAAAATGAGATCGCTTTGAGCTATTTTAAAATGACTCCGAGCTGATGTAAAATCACTTTGTAACACTTTGAGATTACTTTGTAATGATTTCAGTTCGTTTTGAAACAAAATGAGATCGCTTCGAGCTAATGTGAGATGGCTTTGTAACATTTTGAGATGGCTTTGTAACAGTTTGAGATCGCTCTGCAATCATTTCAGTTCGTTTTGCATCGAAATGAGATCGCTTTGAGCTGGATCAAGATCGTATTGATTTAAGTAAAATCAAGTGCTGGCAAGTTCTTACAAGTGCTGGCAAGTTCTTACAAGTGCTGACAAGTTCTTACAAGTGCTGACAAGTTCTTACAAGTTCTTACAAGTGCTGACAAGTTCTTACAAGTGCTGACAAGTGCTGGCAAGTGCTGACAAGTGCTGGCAAGTGCTGACAAGTGCTGACAAGTGCTGACAAGTGCTGGCAAGTGCTGACGAACGCTGGCAACTATTTTCAGATTCGGGCAATTCCGGATCGAATGATGTGTCTTCGTGGGGAGAGTATAGTCGGGTTATACTCTTGTCGATAACCCATTGATTTGAACGTTTCCGGGCAGGGGTCAATTAAAGAAATCCTGTAATCGCCAGATAATAATAGAGTTATGTCAGTTTCATGCATCACGTGTCATGCGGGGAAGCACCAGTCTGATGATGGTCGAAAATCCCCGAAAACCGGGTGAAATCTCTGCATCATCAATAGAAAGAACTTGATTTTCGGGTTATAATTGTCCATATTCAATTCCGATTATTCCCTGGAGAGAAAACCTGAGAGCAAATAAAATTCGTGCTTGCCTCAGCATATTTTTTTGTGTTTATTTAACCTATGAATTGCATTAAGGCGTATCCTTATTTCGACATGTGATGGTTCTGAAATGAGAGGAGGGCTTCTTAGACTATCCTACTGCTATAACTAATTCAAAATTTTAGCGAATAACATATTCCTCAGTATAATCATTATAATGAGAATATCGCCGAGTGAGGGACTCTGCGGGTAGCCAATACTGACGGAATAAATCAGAAGGAGGGAGCATGTATCGAGGGAAGCTATCTACCTATCTATTCCTGATTAGCGCAGTCCTGGTGGGCGTTTTCATCCTCCGGTGCGTTGAAGTGCCAACCGAAACCCCATCGCTGCCAACTCATCTGCAGGACAACCAGGTTCGTTTTGTTAATGCCTTGTCGGTGCTGGAAACCGATCTCAAAGCTGTTGATACCACCCAGGTACTCTGGACGGCGGATACCAGTATTACTGTCATCAGTAATATCGACTCAATTTTCACGTTTACATATGACACCACGGATACTCCGGCAGATACCGCAGCACATAATGCGGCGAATCATATTCTGATCGATTCAGTAAAGCATGATTCAATAGTTATTGTTGATGGTGAAGCAGACACCACAGTATGGTACGATTACATCTATAAAACGGATTCCACCTATACCGAATCGGATACCACCTCCAGCACGATGACCTATGCCACGCCTGGAGCTCAAGGATGGCGAATACAGGATCGGGTTTTGCACGAGGATTCCTCGTTAGTAGCTGCCATTGATATAATGGTTGATGAAGGAGATCCTTCTGTGAGTGCAGTGCCCTTCATGGGGGCCAGCGGATATATG
>DATFLS010000497.1:0-4833 GCA_035267465.1 bacterium | reverse complement strand
GGCAATGTCTTCGTGCGTCCGATTACTCAGATGCGCATCAGTAATGACGTATAAACGCCATCTGCCCACCTCGAATTGTGTCATTCCGCTCCCTCGGCAGCTTTCCCGAATGCCACCCAGAATGGATCTGTTTCAGGATGGATTAATTCGTGCTCTCGTCCGTTTTCGTAATATTTACTCCCCTCGGATGCCTCCACCACTTCTCCGACGAGACTGGCGGGGATCTCCTTCTCCGCAAGCCGCTCGAGCACCTCGTTCACTTTGTGCGGCCTGCAGGTGATTATCAAGGTCCCCTCACTAATGGAGGTGAAGGGATCGATTCCGAACAGCCGGCAGACCTTCTCGACAGCCTCCTGTACAATGATGTCATCCTTCTGGATACGGAGTCCAACACCTGAGGCTTGCGCCACTTCGGCCAGTCCGCCCCAGATTCCGCACTCAGTTGCATCGTGCATGGCTGTCACACCGTCATCCCGGACGCCGACTTTCGAAGCCGTCATAGCGTCCTCCACCACCGACATCTGCCAGAAGATGTCTTCCGCCGCCGTTGCCGTTGCCTGATCATACGCTTCCGCCACTCTATCAGGGAAGGTGACCGCAAACAACCCGGCTGCTTCGATTGCCGCACCTTTGGTGATAATTACCTTATCCCCGGGAGTCGCCATTGCCGGAGTGATATAGCTTTCCTTCGGCCCGATGGCAAAGACTGTGGCTCCGCCAACCATCGGATAATTGCACCCTTCGTACCGGCCGGTATGACCGGAAACAATGGCAATTCCCAGTGTTTCACTCTCCCGGTGAATCACCGACCACATCTTTTCCAGCTGCTCCCGTTCCATTCCCAGCGGGAGATTCAGGTCAATAGTCATGTGCGTGGGGGCCAGGCCGGAAACTGAGGTATCAGATGCTAAAATATGTACCGCGAACCAGGCAGACCGCTCCCAACCGTACGGCGGGACTATGAACACCGGATCCGTGCTCATCGCCATCACCTGGCCGTTCCCCAGATCGATCACCCCGATGTCCACACCGTGCCGGGGGCCGACCAATATATCATCACGCTGTTTGCCCACTTGCGGAAGAATAATTTCATCAAATATTTGCGAAGACACTTTTCCAACTTTTGGCAAATCAGAATTTGGCATGTGACACTCCTTTTTTATGTATTAAAAAAGCCGTTCCCCCGGAAGGAGAAACGGCTTTAAAATCCTTTACCGCTCCCTCCGCTGGCATTATCCAGATCAGGTTCAACGGGTATGATCTCAGCCCCCGGATTCTCAGGGGACACCCCTTTTCCATCGATGTTATTATAATTTAACAATTTTAAAGAATTATTCAAATGCCAGAGAATCGCGGGCCGAATGTTTTGAGACATGAGCAGAGATTATCTTCATAGAGATAGTTTTATCCCGGCAATGGGAAGAGATTATTGGTGTGCCCTCGACCTGTGTATGAGCGGAGAAATTCTTGCTTCCAACTATACAAGGTAGTATTTTCATTTTCATTTGGGATCCTGATCTCTGGTAGTAAAAATTGTACTAACGTAAAGGAGTCCGCCAGTGGCAAATGAAAGTCCGACCGTTCCGGATGATGTCAGTTTACCCGAAATCACCTTCAAAGCGATTATACTTGGCATTATTCTTTCGGTAGTATTAGCCGGAGCGAATGCCTATCTGGGACTTTTCGCCGGGATGACCGTATCGGCCTCCATCCCGGCAGCAGTGCTTTCCATGGGAATTCTTCGATTTTTCAGACACTCGAACATATTGGAAAACAACATCGTACAGACTGCCGCCTCGGCCGGTGAATCATTGGCGGCGGGGGTGATATTCACGCTGCCGGCATTGATAGTAATGCAGTACTGGACAACCTTTAACTACTGGGAAACTACGCTCATCGCCGGATTAGGGGGTGTGATAGGTGTATTGTTCACGGTGCCGTTACGTAGGGCTTTGATTGTGGAAGAAGGTTTAAAGTTTCCGGAGGGAATTGCCACAGCCGAAGTATTGCGTTCGGGAGACGCTGGAGGCGGAGGTGTGAAATATATTGCCCAGGCCGGAATTATCGGAGCCTTATTCAAATTCGGCGACACCGGTTTACGCCTGTGGACCGGAGTGATTGAAACGGCATCCAGGGTGGGTTCCTCCATCGCGTATTTTGGGTCGAACCTTTCACCGGCATTGGTATCGGTGGGATATATTGTCGGCATCAACATTGCCGTGCTCGTATTTCTGGGCGGTGCGCTCAACTGGCTGGTCGCCATACCAATCTATGCGGCGCTGCACACCTGGCCCATGTCCGGTGGAGAGCCTATGGCTGCCGTGGAATGGGCAGGTGAAATCTGGTCATCACACACCCGATTTCTGGGAGTCGGTGCGATGGTGATCGGTGGACTCTGGGCCCTTATCAATCTTCGATCTTCGGTGATAACCGGCATCAAATCAAGTCTGGAAACCTACCGGCGTGGTGCCGCCTCGAGGTTCAGCGCTATCGCACGAACGGATCGGGACACTCCGATCAAATGGGTTGGTATTCTGCTGCTGATTTCGCTGCTCCCCATTTTTGCGTTGTATGTTTATATCATACAGAGTGCAACACCGTCAATCTTCATGGCCGTGGTCATGTTAATCGCCGGATTTTTATTTTCTGCCGTTGCTGCCTACATGGCCGGTCTGGTCGGCAGTTCAAATAATCCGATATCGGGTGTGACCATCGCCACAATCCTGTTTTCTTCACTGATGCTGCTTGCCTTATTGGGCACGGGAAGTGCGAAGGGCCCTGCAGCCGCAATTTTCGTCGGTGCGGTAGTTGCCTGTGCAGCGGCAATCGGCGGCGATAACATGCAGGATCTCAAAGCCGGTTACCTGGTAGGCGCGACTCCCTGGAAACAGCAGGTCATGCAGATGGTTGGTGTGGTAACGGCGGCTTTGGTCCTGGGACCGGTGCTCATCCTCATTGAAAATGCGTATGGTATCGGCGTTCCCACCGAGGCGCACCCCAATCCGCTGGCGGCTCCACAGGCCACGCTTATGGCGTCCGTGGCTGACGGGGTCTTTAACCAGAACCTCCCCTGGCTGATGATCATTATCGGCATGCTCGTCGCTGTAGGGGTCATCGTGCTCGATAAAATTCAGGAACGCCGGAACGCCGATTTTCGATTACCGGTGCTGGCGGTAGCTGTGGGTATCTATCTTCCGTTTGAATTATCGGTGCCGATTTTCTTTGGTGGTATCGTGGCCTGGATGGTCCAGCGGGGGCTGAATAAACGAAAGGCAATTGCCACCGATGGCGATCTCGAAAAATTAGAGACCGCCGGTGAACGCGCCCAGAATCGTGGCCTGCTCTTCGCATCCGGCTTAATCACCGGGGAGGCACTGGTGGGCATCCTGATGGCCATCCCAATTGTTATCGCGGGGAACGCCAATGTGCTGGCCATCGTTCCTGAGCCGATTGGAACCTGGCCGGGAATTGTCCTTCTCTTGCTGGTGATCCTCTGGCTGGGGAAAGTGGCTTCACCCAGACAGGATGTCCGGGAAATATGGTGAGGATGATCGATAGCCGGAAATAAGAGGTCTGTAGTCTTCCGGTATCTGCTGGCAATTCAAGAAGTTTGGCACAAAAGCATATCTGCGGGATATGCAGAGAGTAGTTCAATCTGCGGCTGAATTCTTTCCTGACATCATCCATGGTTGGCTACCAGGTCGTTTTCATTAATTATCATCGACCGGGTCAACCACACACAACTTCTCAACAAATCAGCCATCCGGGTCGATATTATTCACTGGGAGCGATGATAGATTGTACGAGATTCCAGAGATAGATACCTGAAAGAACCATATGAGACCGTATGACAGTTACAGCTGAAATACTCCGCCAATTGCCAAAATCTGATCTTCACTGCCATCTCGACAGATCCCTGCGTATAGACACCATCCTGGATCTGGCCGGCCGGCAGGGGGTGGCACTCCCCGGGTCCGACCCGTCGGGATTAAAACGAGCCGTCTCTGTGGACTCTGCCACTTCTTCACTGGAAGAATATATTCACAAGTTTGACATTACCCTGTCTGTACTTCAGACTCCCGAAGCCCTGGAGCGTGCCGCTTATGAACTGGCCGAAGATGCCGCCCGGGAGAATATCCGGTATCTGGAGGTCCGTTACTCCCCCATCCTGCATATGAAACGTGGTATGCACGAAATCGACACCGTTGAGGCAGTGTTGCACGGTCTCCGAAGGGCCGGACAGGATTACCGGATACGGACCGGAGTGATTGTCTGTGGCATCCGGAGTATCAGTCCGGCGGTTTCCTTTCAGCTGGCGGAACTGGCAACGACCTATAAAGGAAAGGGGGTCCTCGGGTTTGATCTGGCGGGAATAGAGGAAAATTATCCTGCCAAAGATCACCGGGAGGCCTTTTACCTGATCCTGGATAATAATATTAACACCACACTGCATGCCGGAGAGGCCTACGGACCGGAAAGTATCCACCAGGCGCTCCATTATTGCAACGCTCACCGCATCGGCCACGGCACCCGTCTCAAGGAAGACGGCGACCTCCTGAATTACGTCACCGATCACCGGATTCCCCTGGAAATCTGCTTGTCGAGCAATGTACAGACCGGAAGCGTTCCCGGATTCGAGCGGCATCCCATTCGTTTCTATTATGATTATCACGTTCGGGTCACCTTAAATACGGATAACCGGCTGATCTCCGATACCACCCTGACCCGGGAATATGCACTGGCACATCAGTACTATGGTTTCGATCTGGATGACTTCAAAGAAATCATCATTAACGGATTTAAAAGCGCATTTATTCCCTACCGGGAACAGAT
>DATFLS010000496.1:0-2407 GCA_035267465.1 bacterium | reverse complement strand
TGATGCCGGTGAAGCCGGATTACAGACCGATGCGACTCGCTACTCCTATCGTATCGTGGAGGAATATCCTCATGATCCGGAGGCATTCACCCAGGGGCTGGTGTACTGCGACGGGTACCTGTATGAAGGAACCGGACGATACGGAGAATCCTCCGTACGAAAGGTCGAGCTGGTTTCGGGGGATGTGGTTCAGATACATCCCCTGGAGTCGAACTATTTCGGAGAGGGGATCACGATTTTCGGCGAGAAATTGTTCCAGCTCACCTGGAATGCAGGCACCGGCTTTATCTATGACAGGAGCGATTTCGCACTCCTGGATACCTTTCGTTATCCCACGGAGGGGTGGGGACTGACCCACAACGATACCCACCTGATCATGAGTGACGGATCCGCCACACTGTATTTCCTGGATCCCGAGACGCTGCGAATTACAAACAAAGTTACGGCCACCTACAATGGATCGCCGGTGCACCGGCTGAACGAACTGGAGTATATCAGAGGTGCGATCTATGCGAATGTCTACCAGACGGAGTATATCGTCCGGATCGATCCCGTCACGGGTGAGGTGACCGGCTGGATTCATCTGGAAGGACTTACCAACCTGTCGGACCGATCAAATAGCTGGGAAGCGGTATTAAACGGGATCGCATATGATGCCGAAGGCGATCGGCTGTTCGTCACCGGGAAATTGTGGCCCGCACTCTATCAAATCGAGTTAGTCCCGTCCCCATAAAATAATCATCGCCTTATTCATTTGTCTGCAGCAATCATCAGGCAGCTTACCGGCTCTGATTTTACCAGGGCAGCGGATGAATCCCACAGGGGCGCACAGCCGCAACGAATTGATATCGCCGGGAGAATTTTATTATAGAAACCATGGATCATTCTTCTTATTTTTTCTATGGAAAGGATGATTTGCAAGACTCCAGACATAAGAGTATCGCAAACAAGTATCTTAGAATAATACATGTGACTCCATAGACGGGGGTGAACAGATATGACGACCACCAATGACCTGCTCACAGCTTTACAGAAGGCAACCGAACAAATGACCGGCCGGACCATGACTACCGACCAACTGAATTCTCTGGTGAAGATTTTTAATCAGGGATCCGGTGCCGATTTCGACCGGGCGCTACATACCATAAGTGAATATACGAATCTGAGCAGGGAAGAGATCCTCAATAAATCAGCCCAATCCGAAGATACCGATCAGGCGATGATGGAACTGGAGCATGCCATCCGGGAGTGGCACCCTAAAGCCTGAATGAAGTGAACCGAACAGGATCCTCAGAGGGCATCGCCACCCACTATCGAAGATGCCCGCCGGGGACATCCGATTATTTTTTCCATTTCGAACCTCTCTATCAGGTGAGGGCGCGTTCGGGCAATTTTTAATGGAGGTACTGTTTGTTGAAGGACCGTCTCGCGGGACGGAAAATTTCTTAAAACTGGGTGAACGATTTTTGAATTTTATTATTTTTGGAAACATTGTAGTACCTTTATACACAGTTTTCTGAACATAATTGTTGAAATATTCAACATTGTAAATCACCTTTCTCATTACTTTTCTTGAGTATAATTCCTGTTGTGCATCGGAAACGTTCGTCAAGCACTCTCCTCAGGCACTCCAGGGATTTTTTATGCGCGGGCATTCCACTCGAAGAACTTATTGTAAGGTATGAATTTTGCACATTACTTCAGTAATCTTGCGGTGAGTCTGGAGAGCTTGCCCCAGTAAAACATTACAGTAATACCACATACAACGTTCGCTCATCCCAGATGTATGTGGAAGCAACTTAATAAACAGAGGAGAGCATCCATGAGTGAGAAATCCAAACCTCAATCTATTTCCCGTCGAAACTTTCTGAAAGGATTCGGCACTGGTTTGGTAGGGAGTTCACTACTGCTTCCGCGGATCGGAACAGCTCAGCAGGTTGATAATGAAAAAATGAAGGAATTCCTCAGAAATGGGGAACCGATTTCACTAAAAGTGAACGGAACGCAGGTGCGCGCAATCGTGGAACCGCGTACCACCCTTGCCAGTCTGCTGCGTAATCAGCTCCAGATGACCGGGACGAAAATTGTCTGTAATAATGGCCGGTGTGGTGGTTGTACCGTCGTGATGGACGGGAAGGCGATCTACAGCTGTCATACCCTGGCAATGGATGCCGATGGCAGAGAGATTGTCACGGTGGAAGGGTTGGTGAACCAGGAGCAGCTCCATCCGGTCCAGCAGGCCTTTGTGGATGAGGATGGGATGCAGTGCGGCTTCTGCACCCCCGGCCAGGTCATGAGCGCGTATGCCCTGCTGCTGGAATACAAAAAACCGACCGTTGAGCAAATCAAGCGGGGGATGTCCGGGAATCTCTGCCGGTGCGCAGCTTACCCGGAGATTTTGCAGTCG
>DATFLS010000495.1:0-6804 GCA_035267465.1 bacterium | reverse complement strand
ATCCCCGGTGTCGCTCTGCTGCTGCGCAGACGTTATCGGGCAGGGCTGGTGTGCCTGTTCTTCCTTACTATCCCGGTCCTGATAATTCTGTTCAGACATCAGCAACTGCTTGCCGTTTTCACAAGCCCTTCCCTGGAGTTGGGAGTCTCCGCGGGATATGTGATACTGCTGTTTGCTGTGGCCTACGGGATGAATGCGTCCTATCTGTCAGGCCCCGCATCAACCAGTGATGACGTCGGACTGAGCGAATGGCGGCTCGGTCTCCGCCGGGTGATCCGGAACCACCGGGCGAAAATTGGACTGTTCATACTATTTGCACTGTACAGCATCGCCTTGCTGGCTCCGTTGATTGCGCCCTACGATCCCACTGCTCAGACGAATGTGCTGCAGGCGCGGTTTCTCCCGCCTTCCCTGGAGACCGGTTATCTGCTGGGCACGGACGGTTTCGGACGGGATTTACTCAGCCGGATAATTTATGGCGCCAGGATTTCGCTCTCGATTGGTTTCGTGGCCGTCATGATAGCAGCACTGATTGGGACGTTACTGGGCATACTCGCCGGGTATTTCGGCGGGTGGATCGATACGATTATCATGCGGGTTGTCGATTTGATGCTGGGGTTTCCCCGGCTGTTTTTAATATTAATTGTCATTGCATTCGTGGGACCATCGATCTTCTGGGTGATTATTGTTCTGGGATTCACCGGCTGGATGGGCGTGGCGCGTCTGGTGCGTGGGGAAGTACTTTCCCTGAAAGAACGCGAATTTATTCTGGCGGCGAAAGCACTGGGGGTGAATACGCCGCGGATCCTCATCCGACACTTGCTCCCGAATACGCTGGCACCTATTATCGTGTTCGTGACGCTGACCATCGGCAACGTGATCCTGATCGAGGCAGGATTAAGCTTCCTGGGGTTAGGAGTGCAGCCGCCCACTCCCAGCTGGGGGAACATTATCGATCTCGGGCGCGAAAACCTGCTGGATGCCTGGTGGATTTCCACGTTCCCAGGATTGGCTATCGTGATCACCGTGCTCTCCTTTAACGTGGTAGGCGATGCGCTCCGGGACGCATTCGATCCAAAACTCCGGGAAGACTGAGGAATCGCTAACACCGGCATGGATGCTCTGTTAACCGTCAACGATCTGAAGACCTATTTTTTCACCGACCGCGGTCAGGCGCGAGCAGTCGATGGCGTCTCTTTTCAGGTCGACAAGGGCGAGACGTTGGGCATTGTGGGGGAATCCGGCTGCGGGAAGAGTGTCACCGGACTCTCCATCATGCGCCTGATCCAGCAACCGCCAGGCCGAATTTTGAGCGGTTCCATCCGATTTCGGGCAAGAGAGCTCCTGACGCTTCCCGGCCCCGAAATGCGAAATATCCGTGGCAATGACATCTCCATGATCTTTCAGGAGCCCCTGACCTCGTTAAATCCCGTCTTTCCCTGCGGGAGCCAGATTGAAGAAGCAATTCGCGGACATGAACACGTCAGTAAATCGCAGGCCAGGCAGCGTACCCTCGGAATGTTGGACATGACCGGAATTCCGAACCCGGAATATTGTTATCGGGCGTATCCCCATCATCTCTCCGGAGGGATGCGGCAGCGCGTAATGATCGCGATGGCACTGGTCTGTCGCCCGGAGCTGTTAATCGCCGATGAACCGACCACCGCCCTGGATGTCACCGTTCAGGCGCAAATCCTGAGACTCATCCGAAATCTGCAGGCACAGTTTGGTATGACGGTTATTCTCATATCGCACGACTTGGGCGTGATTGCTGAAATGGCCGATCACCTGCTGGTGATGTACGCAGGGAAGATTGTAGAGTTTGGATCGGTGAAAGAAGTATTTGCCAATCCATTGCATCCGTATACCCAGGGTCTTTTGCAATCCGTACCGAAATTACACCAACCCGCCGAGAAACTGGCGGGCATCCCGGGTGCGGTTCCCAGTGCGGAGAATTTTCCCGCCGGCTGCCGATTCCATCCCAGATGTCCATTCAACGATGGGGAAATATGCGGGAGGGAAGAGCCCGCCTTCCATGAGAATTCCACCTGGAATCATACTGCCCGCTGTCATTATATTACCACAGAAGGCGATCAGCTGGTTTCTCCACACGGATTGGAGAAACGGAGTACGTAAATTTAAAGAGAGGTTTCGGGAGGGATTACCATGGCTGAAATCAGTGTCACCCTGACAGAAGAACCCGACAAGTGGAGCGCAAATGTGACCGTTACGGAGGGTAGTTCCTCCTCCGAACACACCGTCGAGATGGATAAAACTTACTACGAAAAGCTGTCAGGGGGAGCCTATACTCCGGAACAGGTCATCGAAACATCGTTCGAATTTTTATTAGCCCGGGAACCAAAGGAGTCCATCCTCGGTCGATTCGAGCTTCCGGTAATCAACCGCTACTTCGGAAACTACGAGAGTGAATTGCCCCGGCTGCTTGAGAAACAATACGGAGAGTGACTGCCGGTATTTATCCGGAATGTGCCAGAACAGTACCAGAAAATTATTCGGTTAAAGTAGACTCCGAGGTCGTATCAAAAGTTTGTTTTGTTCACAATCCGGTCTTGCAGCGCTTTGAAGCGCCGAACAAGAAGTACGGGAGCCCATGAATGGACAGGTTTTCAAACCCGAACTCCTGCAAAGAGCACCTCGCGTCGGCAGAGCTTCTCATTACAAGGTTTGTTCCCAGAGATGGCTAATCGTCCGGAGTGGATCGATGCACGGAAATACCCCTTTGATCGTAATGACTTTACCACGGAATATGGTTCGATGCATTATATCGATGAGGGGCGGGGACAGCCGCTGCTGTTTTTGCACGGAAATCCCACCTGGTCTTTTTTATATCGCCGCTGGATCGTTGCACTTTCCGATTCCTATCGATGTATTGCACCAGATTATCTTGGCTTCGGCCTCTCGGACAAACCGCATCCTTTCAGCTATCTACCGGAAGATCATGCCATTCTCATCACTCAGTTCATCCGGCACCTGAATCTCTCAGACATCGTACTTGTGCTCCACGACTGGGGCGGTCCCATCGGATTGTGGTTCGCGGTGCATTCTCCGGCCGATGTGTCATCGTTAATCCTCATGAACACCTGGATGTGGCCCTTGAACGGGCAGCTGCGATTCGAGTTGTTCAGCCGGGGATTCGGGGGATCACCAGGCAAACAGATTATACAACAATATAATATTCTCACCCGCCACCTGATGAGATTCGGGGTGGGGGTTCCGGCAAATTTTCACCCGGATGACCATCAACATTATATTGAACCACTGCGTCCACCCGGAGCCGGAAAGGGGTGCTGGGTGTTCCCGAGAGCCCTCCGCACCTCCCGCAAATGGTTGAGCGATCTCTGGGATCAGCGAGGGAAACTGGCCCGTCTGCCTGCATTTATCTGTTGGGGAATGCGGGATGTCATGTTTCGGATTTCCGGCCTCCGGATGTGGAAAAATATTTTGCATAATCCGAGGGTGAAAACGTTGGAAAGATGCGGTCATTTTGTACCGGAGGAAATCGACAGTCGAATATTCCCGGAGATCAAAAATTTCCTTGCGACTCAATAGGAATGTCTTCTATGTTATATCCTGCAAATGAAGATAAATGGAGGCGACCATGGAATTAACCAGAGAGTATGCGCTGGAGCTCCTGCACGAGCATACTGAAAACGAGAACCTGCGGAAGCACGCTTACGGGGTGGAATCCTGTATGCGATGGTATTCCAACAAATTTAATCAGGATGAAGAGCTCTGGCGGATCGTCGGTCTGCTCCACGATATGGATTACGAGAAGCATCCCTCTGTGGAAGAGCATCCCTACGTGGGAGTGGAGATTCTCAAAGAAGAAGGCTATCCGGAGGAAGTCACCCGGGCTATTTTAAGTCACGCCGATTACACCGGGGTGCCCCGGGAATCTCTGATGGAAAAGACACTTTTCGCCGTGGATGAACTCACCGGATTTGTGGTAGCCTGTGCGCTGGTCAGACCGAACGGCATCGGCGACATGAAAGTAAAATCGGTGACCAAAAAGCTGAAGCAACCCAGTTTCGCGGCCTCCGTCAGCCGGGACGATATCCGGACAGGGGCGGAAGATCTGGATATTCCGCTCAACGAGCACATCGGGAACGTTATCGAAGCACTGCGGGATATTCGCGAGACATTGGAGTTGTGAGAACGGCCAAGCCCGGAGTGCATGGTGCGTACTTTAAATGCTTGACGTGTTAGGGTGATACATGCTTCGAGTTGTATATTGTATTCTTCTGCATGCTTTATTTCCCGGTGCGAATAACATCATTCCGAGGGGATAGTATTGACAAGTCGTACCCTTATTAAGAGCCTCTCACTATGCTCCGGGATTGTGATCGTAAAGCGTGATCCTCCACGGAGGCTTGCTGTTCATTTCTCTTTTCACGTTTCACTTTTCACGATTCACGCCTTTTTCCTCTGTGATAATCCATTTTTTCCGTGACAAGCCGTGGGTGATTTTTGTAAACTACACCTGAGTGATACATGCCCATATAGCTCAGTCGGATAGAGCACCGCTTTCCTAAAGCGGGTGTCGCAGGTTCGAATCCTGCTATGGGTACTGTGCTATACTCTTATGGAATAAGACTTCACCGGTTTTGTGGTTTGAATGATTGAGGAAACTGTCTCTCAGAACACAATCGGTTACCTAGGATGCAGTGTAAATAATCTACTTATTACTCTGTTCAGAATATTTTAAAACTGGTTTTAAAGATGATTGAGAATATTGATCAAATTCAGATTATTCTACTGAATCAGAACTACGTTACCCTCCGTAAGACATCAGCGCTTTTCAGTTGGCAGCTCCTGAAAACCAAGGGGAGAGACCAGCTGATTACAAGCTTACTATCCATCTTGGGATGCCAATAGTGAGCCACGGATTACATCGTCTTGGAACTGTCCGGAATCGAAAGAATCCAACGGCAGTGAAGCTGTAGTTCTCGACTGGACATCTTGGTCAGGGAGATATGAGCATCGTGGTTTGGCCTATGGTGGCTGAGTGTACTCCGCATTCGGGCTAATTGTACGCTAATTTTCCTACTCTTAAAAAGTTACATCTTGGCTTATTAGGTATCAGGAACGAAAAGCAGGAACTGTTAAATTGACCGATCACCATCGCATTTCCCAGGGATATGTTGGTGGTCTTTCTGAGATTGATGAGGGAATGATTCTTACTTGGCTTCTAGGCCACTGATTAAATATTTATTGTCTGTAGCGTTCATGCAAGCAATCGTAGTTATATTGCTCTCCACCAGTGCCAGGCAATAAGATCCAATCCGAGTGCATCCCACCACCTGGTATTTAGGTGAATCACTTATATTTGAGGAGGATGTTAGGGCGAATTCATGTAGTGGATGCATTGTCAGGATTTAATAGGTGTTATTACCATTGATACACTATACCTTACTAATTAAACCTCCGGGATTTTCTGATACTATTCACAGCTGGTTGACAGCTGAGTCTCAACCTTAAGGAATATTATCATCAACTGTAAAGGAGTTTATTAATGAATTTTAGCATAATTGTTACAGTAATAATAGCGGGTAGAATATTCCGGATATACGCATTAATGGGGAGGTAGATTCAGTTCCAGCCGTCGATTGGATTTTGGGAGGGTGGTTGAAAATTTGGGACAATGGTAATAAATCAAATAAAATGCTGGAAAAGCTACCAACATGGTATCCACCCAGTCCGGATCCATCATCTCCAAGATCAGGAGTATGATACACTCCTTTCCCGCCTGAAGCGTAGCGGAAGGCGGGAAAGGCGGATGCGCAAGTAAAAAACGGCTTTCTCCTCTCCGGTCCAACCCGTAAGGTTGGAGGAGTCACGAACTCACCAACCGGCGGGAGAAAGCCGATGATTCAATATACCTATTGGGAGGTGTATCAACAAGGCATGAAGGATCTCATCACCCTGCGACTCCACCTGGTCCGGTATGCGTTGCACCATGGGGTGAGCGCCGCGGCCCGGGAGTTTGCCACCACCCGGAAGACCGTCCGCAAATGGCGGGACCGGTATCAGGCGGACGGGCGTGCGGGCTTGCAGGATCGCTCCCGCGCGCCGCATGCGTGCCCGCATCGGCTGGACGCGGCGGTCGAAGCGCAGATCATCACGTTGCGCCAGGCGTATCCGTATATGGGGCCCTGGCGCCTGCAGACCACCTTTGCCCTGCCGGCCAGTCACGGCGCCATCTATCGGGTGTTACAGGAGGCGGGGCTGATCACCCCGCGGAAGCGGAAAAAACGCCAGCAGCGCACTCTGCGGGCCGTCAAACAGCGCTGAGCCGCCTGTGAGCGGATTCAATTGGACCTGAAGCACCTGGAGGATATCCCGCAGTATTATCCGTATCTCTGGCACCACCACGGCTATCCCCGGTACCAATTCAGTGCCCGGGATGTCCGCACTGGGGTTACCTGGATCTGTTATGGCCAGGAGAAGAGTGCCACCAACACGCCCATCTTCCTCACCTATCTGGCGCAGCATCTCCAAGCCTGCGGCGTGGATCTGACCCAGACCACGTTCCAAATCGACAACGGGACCGAGTGGATTGGGCCCGCCACGAAAACCGATCCGGAGCCGACGCTGTTTGAGCAGGCGGTGGCGGCGTTCGGAGCCACCTATCAGACCATTCCGCCGGGGCAATGTACGTATCAGAGCGATGTGGAAGCGATGCATCGCTTAATCGAAGATGAGTTCTATGATCATGAAGACTATCAGAGCCGCCGCCATCTCTGCCAGAAGGCGTATACGTATGTGACCTATTTCAATACCCAG
>DATFLS010000494.1:0-14170 GCA_035267465.1 bacterium | reverse complement strand
ACGGGCCGATTGATCTCTCTGAGCTGTAAGATTGGCGGCTTGATAGCTGACGCTCCCGACACTGATCTGGAAGCCCTGGAGCAATTCGGACTCTCGCTGGGAAAGGCGTTCCAGGTGCAGGACGATTTGCTGGAATTAACGTCTACCATGGATGTAATGGGTAAAAGTCTGGGCAGTGATTTTTTCGCCCAGAAGAAGACATTTGTCCTGCTCAAAGCCCTGGAACTGGCGAACGGCAAGACACGTCAGGAAATTCTGGACATCCTGGAGAACAGCGAACGGAGCGATGCGGATTTCGAGCAGTTAAAATCGGTATTGTATCGAACAGGGGTTGTCGAAATGACGCAGCGCTACGTGGAGGCAGAAATCGACAAAGCGCATGATTTTCTGACACAGTTATACGCGGATGTTGCACATCTCCAGTATCTGACAAATCGGCTGTTGACCCGGAAATCATGAAACATACCGGAGAGATGGTGATTACGAATGAATTCGGACTTCATGCACGGCCGGCAGCCGCACTGGTTTCACTCGCAAATAAATTTCAAGCTCAGGTTTTTTTGATCAAAGATGATACCAAGGTGAATGCGAAATCAATCTTGGGAGTGCTGGTACTCGCTGCGGAGAGCGGCAGTAAGGTGACTATCGAAGCACAGGGAGAAGATGCTGAAGAGGCGGTGAAGGAAATTATTGAATTCGCCAATAACCGGTTTGGAACGGAATGAATAAAGCGACTGTCCAAACGAATCCTCAGGAACATTTCACAGGAATTAATGCGTCTCCCGGTATAGCCATCGGACCGATCCTGAAATTCGATCCGGAGAGAATCGTGGTGTCGAAGCGCTCGATAGAGCCAACAGAGATCGACAGGGAGATAGATCGTCTGGAGTTCGCCCTGAAGCAGACCAAGAGAGATTTGCGTTCCATCAAGCAAATGATCGCCAACAGGATCGGGGATAACTATGCAGAATTAGTCGAAGCTCAGCTGCTGTCCTTAAAGGATGAGTCGGTGCTGGATGAAGTCCGCAACCGGATTCGGAAAAACCTGGAGAACGCGGAATATGCCTACCAGCATGTACTCTCTGCTTACAGAGAACAGTTAGAACAGTCGGACAACATGTACATGCGGGATAGGGCCGGGGATGTGTACGATGTGAAACAACGCGTACTCCAGCATATGCTGACGGGTGAACGGGGATTATTAGAGGAGCTGGAAGAGCCGTCCATTCTGATTGCAAAAGAACTGAGGCTGAGCGACCTGATCATGATGGATCGATCAAAAGTAATGGGCCTGGTATCCGCAACCGGTGGTCGGACTTCCCATGTGGCAATCCTCGCCCGGGCACTCCAGATTCCCGCTGTGGTAGGGGTGTCGGATATTTTCGATGATGTGGAAGATGCTCTCACGGCCATTATTGATGGAACGCATGGCGCGGTCATCCTCTATCCGGACCAGGAGACCCTGGAGCATTTCCTTGGCGAACAGGAGCACATCAAGGAAGTCGAGCAGAGCCTCTATGCCCATAAAGAACTTCCGGCAGAGACGCTGGATGGCCGCCGGATAGTCTTGTCTTCAAATATCGGATTACCCGGCGAACTGGAAAATGTGCGTGCTTCGGGATCGGAGGGAATCGGCTTATACCGAACCGAGTATCTCTATCTGGTGAAAAACACATTCCCCACGGAAGAAGAACAGTTCGAGGAATATAAACACATCGCTGAAAGCTGTGCGCCGGATCCCGTGATCTTCCGAAGTTTCGATCTGGGCGGGGATAAAATCTCGGCATCCATGGAAATTGACGGTGTTCAGGAGTCCAATCCCTTTCTCGGCTATCGGGCCATTCGTATCTGCCTGGATAATCCGCAGCTGTTCAAAACCCAGCTTCGCGCTATATATCGGGCCAGTGCCTCTGGCAATATCAAATTGATGTTTCCGATGATCTCCGCCCTGGAGGAAATTTATCGGGTAAAGGAATTCATAACAGAAGTACAGGAAGAATTGCAGAGGGAGGGACGAGAATTCAGAGAAGATATCGAACTGGGAGCGCTGATCGAGATCCCCTCCGCCGTGCTCATTGCCGATCAGTTGGCCAAGGAACTGGATTTCTTCAGTATCGGCACCAACGATCTCATTCAATACACTTTGGCAGTTGACAGGGGAAATGATCGGGTTTCGTTTCTGTATAAAACTCTGCATCCGAGTATAGTGCGATTAATTCAGATGACGCTGCAGGCAGGCCATCGACATGATATCTGGGTGGGCATGTGTGGAGAAATGGCTGGCGATCCACTTGCTATTCCGCTGCTGGTGGGATTGGGTATTGATGAACTCTCCGTATCGCCCGTTGTGCTCCCAAAGATTAAGGAGATCGTTCGCGGCCTGGAGAGTCAGCAGTGCCATCACCTGGCGGAAACTGTGATGGAATTTACCAGGGAAGCTGACATCGAGCGCTATCTGAAACAATTTATGCAAAACCATTTTCCTGAAGAACTGAACCTCTGAGAGGGTATGATGAGACTACGAAGCATCCGGGATATTCGAGAACAGCTATCCACCCTCGATCCGCAAAAAATGTGGGAGGCCATTGCCGGCTTCGACAGGCAGCTGGCGCAGGCAGCGGATATATCACTGCCGGCGCCGGACACCATCGACGTCGATGGCATCGAAAACATCATTTTTTGCGGGATGGGAGGCTCGGCAATCGGCGGAGACTTATTGCAAACCTATCTCCGGGAAGATCTCCGGATTCCCATGGTTGTCAATCGGCATTATACACTTCCACGCTTCGCGGATGAACACTCCCTGGTTATCGTGAGTAGCTACTCCGGGAATACCGAGGAGACCCTGAGTGCCTTTCGGGAGGCCCTGGACTGTCAGGCACAGGTTCTCGGGATTTCCTCCGGGGGCACAGTCCGGGAGTTGTTGACAAAGGAAGGACTCCCCCTTATTCAAATCCCCGGAGGTATGCAACCCCGGGCGGCACTGGGGTATTCTTTCGTGCCGATGGTTCGGATGTTCCGCCAGCTCGGTTTCACCGAACGGGACGTGCAATCGGAGATTGATGAAACAATTGGTGTGATAACCAATTTAAGTAGGAAATATCAGGAAGAGGGCACAGCATACCAGTGCGCCAGAAAAATACTTGGCACTATACCCATTATTTATACAGATCCGGAACTGGCGGTAATCGGCACTCGCTGGAAGACACAACTTGCAGAGAATGCAGAAATGCTCGCCTTCACCAATGAACTGCCTGAAATGAATCATAATGAAATTATGGGATGGAATGACGGACAGGATATTCAGGACAAGTTGAGTGTGATCTGGCTGACGGATCCTCATACCCATCCGCGTGTGCAGAAGCGAGTCGAAATCACCGGGCAGCTGGTAAGACAGTACTCAAATAATATGCAGTATTTTTCCACAGAAGGTACCAGGCTGATGAGTCGCTTCTTTTCTTTAATTTCCCTGGGAGACTGGGTGAGTTTGTATGCGGCACTCCTCCGGGAGATTGATCCTACGGCAATTGAACAGATTGCACTGTTGAAAAAACGCTTGAATGATTCCTAGGATATGTGTGATATTACAGAAAATGCCCAGGAATGAATCTTGACAATCGAAAGCGACGATTTGTATATTTCATACCAATTCTAAAGGAAGTGACGGATTATGGTTGAAGTTGAAGTAGCGAAAATAGCATTTTATCCGCCGAGTAAGGGATACGCCGTTCTCTTGCACGAAATGGGGAGCGATAGACAATTACCGGTCATCGTCGGCGCATTTGAAGCACAGGCTATTGCCTTGGCGTTGGAAGGGATGAAGATGCCCCGGCCGATGACTCACGATCTCATCAGTACCATCCTGGATGATCTGGGCGTGGATGTCAGAGAAGTGGTGATTACGGATCTCATTGACGGGACCTTCTATGCGAAAATATTTCTTGAGGGCTATGATTATGAAAATAAATCCATTGATTCCCGGCCCAGCGATGCGATAGCTATCGCGCTGCGAGTCGGAGCAACAGTGTATGTCGAAGATACTGTAATGCAAGAAGCAGGTGTAATCGCAGAGGACCTGGACGAAGTTACCGAGGAAAGTGAAGAATTCACCGAGGAGAGTATACCGGAGAAGAAGTCCACCGAGCAAACGTTGAGTGAGTTGCAGGATGCGTTAAAAAAGGCTATCGATGCAGAAGAGTATGAAAAGGCCGCGAAGCTGCGGGATAAAATCCAGCAGATCGAGGGGCAAAAGAATTAAGAAATACCGTGAACGTAATGTGTTTGAGTTCTACTCGCCGTTTGGTTTAGTCTAATCCCATTTTTTCTTCCAATACATGAAGGGTCTTTCGGGCAGCAATTTGTCCTGCTTTTTTCTTTGAGCTGCCCTCACCGATGCCGTACGTTTTTCCCTGCAGGCTGACTCCGATGGTGTATATCCGTGAATGGTCAGGCCCGGACTTCTGCAGGGTGGTAAATTCGGGGGGCGGTAAATGATGTTCGTGACAAAATTCGATGAGTTCTCCCTTATAATTGATCTCCCGGGAGACACCATTTTTATCTTTCAGTGGAGTGAGGGGGAAGAGATCATACACCACCTTCTCTGTTACTTTCATACCTCCGTCCAAATAGATGGCCCCGATAATGGCTTCCACCACATCACTGAGGACCGATTCGGAATGTTCGATGGGATTTTCCACCACCGTTTGACTGCGAATGAACCGGGGCAGGCCAAGGTTCTGCCCGATGGCGGCCAGCGCCGACTTATTCACCAGTTGTGCTCTTTTTTCCGTCAGCTCACCTTCGGAATCGGAGGGGTAGGTTGTGAATAAGAACTCCGAGATAATGAGTTCCAAAACGGCGTCCCCCAAAAACTCGAGTCGTTCATAGGAACGGAGATGGTTTGTTCTGTTGTTGTCCAGTGAAGCGTGTGTGAGGGCTTTTTTCACATATGTTTCATCGTGAAATACATATCCCAGCTTCGTATACAAAGGGACCAGTTCGGTGGGTTTTTGCGACGGGAACAACATTCGTAGCAGTGTATTCAGAGCCACAGGTCGAAATCGGTGGTTAAATTTTTGAAATGAGGGCCACAGCGTTATGTCCTCCGAAACCAAATGTATTGCTCAGCGCGTGATTGATGACTTTCTCGGTCGGTTCATTCGGCGAATAATTCAAATCGCATTCCGGATCCGGTGTGGTATAATTAATGGTCGGTGGGATGACTTGATCGCGCATTGCCAGAACACTCGCCAATAGTTCCACGCCTCCTGCCGCTCCGAGCAGATGGCCGGTCATCGATTTCGTAGAGCTGACGACGAGTCCGTCTCTCGCGTACTCGCCAAACACGGTTTTGATCGCGGCGGTTTCGGTTTTGTCATTCGCCGGAGTCGAGGTGCCGTGCGCATTCACATAACCGATTTGTTCCGGATTCAGGCCGGCCTCCTGAAGTGCGCGTTTCATTGCAGACACGGCGCCTTCCCCCCCGGGAGCAGGCATGGTGATATGGTGAGCATCTGCGGTGAATCCGATCCCTGTGAGTTCGGCATACATATTCGCTCCCCGGGCTTTGGCCGCCTCGTATTCTTCCAGGATAACCAGCCCCGCTCCTTCGGCGATAACGAAACCGCATCGATCCGCATCAAAGGGACGCGACGCCGAAGCCGGATCCCCAGCCCATTTCGCCAGTGCTTTCATGTTCATAAATCCGCCGACTGCTATCGGGCTAATGGAGGCCTCCGAACCGCCGGCGATCATGATATCTGCATCGCCGCATTGTATATGCCTGTACGCATTCCCGATAGCGTGGGTAGCAGTAGCACACGCCGACGCGACCGAATAGTTCGGCCCTCTGAGATTGTAGTGCATGGAAATATGTCCGGCCGCAATGTCGGAAATCATCATCGGGACAAAGAAAGGGCTGATACGCCGATGGCCTTTTTTAATTAAGACGCGCATCTGGTCTTCGAACGTGCGTATCCCGCCAATGCCGGATCCCACGATCACTCCGGTTTGTTCGTGATCGATCCTGTTTTGATCCAGGCCGGAATCATTAAAAGCCTGGATGGCAGCGATCATTGCATACACGCTATATTGATCCATGCGGCGAGTTACCCGGTGGTCCAGATACTGCTGCGTATCCAGGTCCCGTACTTCTCCGGCAAAGTCGATGGTGTAATCGGAGGCATCGAATTTGGTGATCGTATCGATACCGGATTTTCCGGACAGCAGGTTCTCCCAGAATGTGGCCACATCATTACCACACGGGTTAACCGTACCCAATCCGGTGATGACAACTCGCCTTTTCGTTGCTGGATCTGCCATTGGTTAATTATGCGACCTTCTCTTCGATATACTTCACAACGTCACCTACTGTGGTGAGTTTTTCGGCTTCCTCATCCGGGATTTCCAGATTGAACTCCTCTTCCATCTGCATAATGAGTTCCACTGTGTCGAGGGAGTCGGCCCCAAGATCATCAATGAACGAGGCGTCTTCCGTAATTTTGCCGGGTTCTACACCCAACTTATCCTGAATAATCTCTTTGACAGTGTCAAAGGTTCCCATTGTGTTCACTCTCCTTCCGTTTGTTCTACCGTTTAACTCATGACCATACCGCCATCAACCCTGAAAACCTGACCGGTAATATATCGGGCGGCCGGCGATGCTAAAAAAACCGCGACTCCGGCGACATCGTCTGGCTGGCCAATATATCCCAGGGGAATGCGGGCAGCAAGTTGTTCTTTTTGCGTGGCTGTTAAATTTTCGGTCATCTCTGTTTCAATATATCCCGGGGCAATTGCGTTCACCGTTATGCCACGGGAAGCGAGCTCCTGGGCGGTCGATTTGGTGAGCCCAAGAATTCCGGCTTTTGATGCGCCATAGTTTGTTTGGCCGGCGTTGCCGGTGATTCCGACCACCGAGGAAATGTTGATAATTCGCCCGGCACGTTGCTTCAGCATTTGCCGGGAGACAGATTTCGTGCAGAGAAAGGTCCCTTTCAGATTCGTATTCAGCACATCGTCCCAATCTTTCTCTTTCAGCCGAAGCAATATATTATCCCGGGTGATGCCTGCATTGTTCACCAGCACGTCAATGGTGTCGTGGTGTTCCAGGGTGGCGTCGATCAGGTGCTGGGCGTCGTCGGCCTGAGAGATATCGCCGGGGATCGGAGTCACATCTGCTCCCGAGATTTCCGATTGAATTTGTGCAGCGGCCTTGGTCAGGATTTCCTCGGTTCGGCTGCTGATCACCACACTTGCCCCATGCTCTGCGAACGCTCGCGCAATGGCATACCCAATGCCTCTGCTCCCGCCAGTGACAATAACCGTGTTATTCTCCAGCTCGTACATGTGCGTTTACCCTTTGAATTTGACAATATCCCGGTAGGATGAAATACTCTCGCAGTCAACCGCTTTATCGATACGCTTCATCAGTCCGCCCAGAACCGTGCCCGGTCCGACTTCGTAGAACTGGCCGGCGCTATCCCGAATCATATTCTCAATGCAATGAATCCAGAGGACCGGATGATCCAGCTGATCGATTAATGCCTGTTTCAGGTCTGCGCTGGTGTCCAATGCCTTTGCTGATACGTTGGCATAGACGGGAACAGTTGGTGTTTTGAATTCCGGGTCGGCTAACGTTTCCTGCATCACCTGTTTCGCCTCATTCATCAACGGAGAATGAAACGCTCCGCTGACTACCAGCTCGATGGCTCTCCGGGCTCCCATTTCTTTCGCCTTTTCCATGGCGCTGCGAACCGCGTCCACCTCCCCGGAAATCGCAATCTGCCCGGGAGAATTGTAATTGGCAGGTTGAACAATCCCTTCCGAGGATGCGGAGGTACAGGCTTCAGCGACTTTCGCTTCTTCAAGTCCGATGATGGCGGCCATGGTTCCGGGGTGCTTCTCTCCGGCGTCCTGCATGGCCTGACTTCTGACTTTCACCAAACGCAGGCCTTGTTCAAATGTGAAAGCGCCCGCGGCGACCAGTGCACTGTATTCACCCAGCGAGTGCCCCGCCACCATATCGGGGGTGACCTGCGCCTCGCGCAGAAGTTCGTATAAAATAACACTGAGCGTGAAGATAGCCGGCTGGGTAACCTGAGTCTCAGTCAGTTTCTCCATAGGACCTTCAAAGGATATACGGGAGATAGGGATGCCCAAAATTTCGTCGGCTTTCTCGTAATATGCTTTGGCAAGGTCGAAACTCTCGTAGAGATCTTTACCCATCCCCACGTTTTGTGATGCTTGCCCCGGAAAGATAAAGGCTGTTTTACTCACGATCCTCCTCGAACTTTATTTCCCCCATCGCAGTAATGTGGCTCCCCAGGTGAAACCAGCGCCGAATGTAGAAAAGACGACATAGTCTCCCTCCTGCAGGCGACCATCCTTGATAATCTCATGTAAGCCCAGCGGAATGGTGGCAGCAGTCGTGTTCGCATATTTATCGATGTTGATGACCACTTGATCTTCAGACAAACCCATCTTTCTTGCGGTGGCATCGATAATACGTTTGTTTGCCTGATGTGGGATAAAAAAGGCGATGTCCTTGCCCTCGAGATTATTGCGCTCTAAAATTTCCACCGACACTTCGGCCATCCCATTTACTGCGAATTTAAAGACCGATCGCCCGTCCTGGCGGAGATAGTGCAGCTTTTTCTCCACCGTCTCGTGTCTGGCAGGGTTTTTACTGCCGCCTCCCGGCATCGTGAGATACCGTGCGCCAGAGCCATCGGTATATACCAGGCTATCCAGGATACCATACCCGTCTCTTTCGGTGGGTTCAAGAAGCACGGCGCCCGCCCCATCTCCAAACAGAATGCAAGTGCTCCGATCGCTGTAGTCCGTGATGGAGGACATGGTATCGGCTCCAACAATAAGCACCCTGTCGTAGCATCCGCTTTCTACAAATCTGGTGCCGGTTTCGATGGCGTAAACAAATCCGGAACAAGCGCCCGATAAGTCGAAAGCCCAGGCATTTGTCGCGCCGATGGCATCCTGAGTAAGGCACCCCGTCGACGGGAAAAACATATCGGGTGTTACTGTCGCAACGATGATACAATCGATGGTTTCCGGATCGATCTCATATTCATCAAGCATATTTTGAATGGCGGCAATGGATAAATCGGACGTGGCTTCGTCCTCGGCGACGATCCTCCGTTCAGAAATGCCGGTCCTGGCGCGGATCCACTCATCATTGGTGTTCACCATCTTCTCAAGATCGAAGTTGGTGAGGACATCTTCCGGGACGTAGCTGCCGACGGCGGTAATAGTTGCTCTCTTAGTCATCTGTTATCCCTGCGGTATCAGTGGATCATCCACCTGGGGTATATGGGGAGAAGGAATTTGATGGATTTCTACTTCTTCCCGAATTATCTCGTTAATCCGTTT
Organism: bacterium; assembly: GCA_035267465.1. GTDB lineage: Bacteria > Fidelibacterota > JAANXI01 > JAANXI01 > JAANXI01 > DATFLS01. The sequence goes on along the minus strand of DATFLS010000494.1, from coordinate 4,783 downwards.
CCGTACCATTTTCCGGGCGACGCCAATCGCATTTTTGATGGCTTTGGAGGTTGAACTGCCGTGACTGATGATGGACACGCCGTTAATGCCTAATAAGGGCACCCCTCCGTATTCCTCGTAATTAAATTCGCGCGCTATTTTTTTCACAACGGGCTTCATTAAAAACGCACCCAGGGTCGCAAACGGTTTATTGGTGATCTGGTATTTCGCTTTCTCCGTGAGGACATCAACCACACTTTCTCCGAATTTTAGTAAGATATTTCCAACAAAACCATCACAAATAACCAGATCCGCTTTCCCGCGCAGAATGTCCCGGCCTTCAATGTTGCCGATAAAATTGGCGACTTCCTGCTCGAGCATTCCGTAGGCATCGATCACCACATTGTTGCCCTTCGTGCGTTCTTCGCCGATATTCAACAGGCCGACCTTCGGATTGTCAATACCGAAAATTTGTCTGGTATAAATCGCCCCCATAATCGCAAATTGCAGAAGATTCACCGGCTTGGCATCCGGGTTGGCTCCGACATCAAAGATGACACAGCCGCCTCTGATACTCGGGAGGTAACTGCCGATGGTCGGGCGATGTACACCGGGAATGCGTCCCAGTGAGAGCAGCGACGAGGTCAGAACAGCCCCGGTGTTCCCTGCACTGACGAAACCTTCGGCCTCGTTGCTTTTCAATAGGTTCATCCCGATAGCGATGGAGGAGCGTGGTTTGTGCTTGACCGCTTTGGTGGGGGATTCCTTCATCGTGACTACTTGCTCCGCAGGGGCAATCTGCAGGCGCCTGGCGGGATAGTGATGGTGTCGCAGCTCGCCGCGGATGGCCTGTTCCGGTCCCACCAAAATGATCTCCAGATCCTCAAATTCCTCATCGGCGAGGGCCTTCAGGGCTCCGGCTATTGTCGCAGCAGGAGCGTGATCTCCACCCATGGTGTCTACGACAATCCGCATAACGGTTCTACAACTCAGCTAAACTTTAGTATTCTTTGGGTATATAGACCGGGCGGCCTTTGTAATATCCACAATTGGGGCAGGCGCGGTGGGGTAATTTGGGCTGGTGACATTGCCTGCATTCCACAACATTCGGGGCTTTCAATGTCCAGTGTGTACGCCGTTTATTGCGTCGAGCTTTCGATGATTTACGTTTTGGAAGTGCCACAGTTACTCCCCTTCTTGATCAAAATTTAATTCCTTGAGTTTTTCCCAGCGAGGATCAATGGTATCCTGTGTGCAATCACACGTATCATAATTGAGGTTTGTTCCGCATGAGGAACACAAACCCCGGCAATCCTCTTTGCAGAGAATTTTGTAGGGGATATCCAACACAATGGTATCGGAGATATACTTTGTGATGTCGATCTCATCACTCTGCGGAGAGACAACAATTATCCCGCCTTCCCCTTCAAACTCTTTCCGCCGTTCAAACGTGATCAGCGCACCAAGTTCCAGATCGAATGGGTAATCGAACTCACTCAGACAACGATGACATTGGAGGACAGCAGTTCCGGTAAGCCGACCTGCCAGGTAATATCCGTCCTCGGCCTCCAGCAATCGGAGACCGATATTCGTGTCATTGACAGGGAACCCGGTGCCCTGTAAATCCAGATCACTTTGTGAGCCGTGAAAATGGAACTCAGAACCTTGTGCCTTGCCAATTTGGTCAATAGGTATTTTTATCATGAACTTTAAATTTAAAAGAGGTGTCTTTTTGAGTCAAGTCCTAATCAATTATCGATTATCCCACGTGTTCCCAGTTGCACACTTCTTACTTAGTCTTCCTTCTCAGGTTCCGAATTTCTATCGGTCTCATTTTCCGGACCGTCTTCTTCGTCTTCGGGCTCGAATTCTTCCTCGAGCTCACCTTCTTCCTCTTCTGCCTCTTCCTCCTGCGCCAGTTCCTCCTCGTCCTTACGTTCCAGGAGATTTTCATCATCCTTCTTTTTCCGGAGTATCAGATAGATAATTTGCTGGCCGACGCTATCCAAAGTCGTGGTATAGGCCAGAATGAGAAAAATGATCACAAAGAAGCCCACGGCCAAAAATCCCGAAGCGATTGCTTCGGTGACATTGAGTTCGGTCAGACCGGTAAACAGATATCCGGAGGTGATAAATGGCGTGGTGAACAAATCCAGGAACTGATAATAAACGCTTGATTCCCCGCCCAGATAAAACAGCGCTGCCTCAAACATCCGAAATAGTTTATCGCCCATGAGCCAGGGTTGACCGAATACGAGACCAATAAAGGAGACGCCGGCAGACATCACCAGTCCAAAAATGTAGACAGCCGCTGCTATTAACACTGCCCAAATCCCTTCATAGATTACGATTCGCCACGGTTGGGACCACAGCAGTGAATATCCCTGAAACACGGCTTCGAGGGTATCTTCTTCACTGGAGGCAATAATGGCAGGCGTAAACGTAATTACAACAAGGAAGACGGCTGCACTATATAAGACGAAGACTGCCACCGGAAAATACAGGAGAAACGGTAAGGAAAAAATAAATTCACCAACGTACGGAATCTTGCCCATCAGCGCTGTGATAACCGCCATGATCAGAAAGAACGCAATGATTCCGAGGAGAGAAACCGGCGCGAAAATTAAGGGGTGCCAGTGCTTCTTCACGAAACTCCAGCCATCTCCGCTGGAGTAGAAAAAATCTCCCTTGAATTCTTTATATGTAATTCTGGCGACAGCAAGATTGGCAAAATAATAGGCGATAATCCAGACCAGAGAGCCCATACTGTAGATAATCCAGCCGGGTACTGTCAAACTGATGTCGTAGGGGAAGGGGAAAAAGTGGTATCGCGCCAGGGCATCTCCCAGGGCGTATCCGCTGACGACAATTCCTACATACGATAAAACCATAAATCCGATATATCCGATGATATTGGCTATAAACAGGGTCCAAATCTTTTTCCCGCTGAGCGCAACACGCGGAATGCGGAATACATCACGAAAATCCATATACAGTTCCTGGTTCATATGGTCTTCCTCCTTGGATAGATTAGAAGTTACTGGTCAAAGATGCTGGCAACACCAGTCAGGTGTCCTCTCGCTGATAGTCAATCCAGATTTCCCTCGCTCGTAACAGGGGTTCACGCTGTAATTTTCCGGCCAGGGTTTGTGCCGCTTCGTAGGTTCGAAACGAACCGATCCGGACCCGGTACCATACTTGATTGTTTCCGGGTACCTCCGCCCGCTGAATATAGGGGTCATAGCCGAGTTCTCGCAATTGGCTCGCTGCAGTCTCGGCATCACTGAACATTCTGAAGGATGAGACTTGCACCGTGTACCGATCGGATTGCCTTGGGATCTCGGCCGGAACATTCCCCTGGGTGGTAGTACTCCGCCCGCTCCTGTCGGCCGGGGCTGTTGGACCGGGAGTTCCCCTTAAGGCAGAACCTGCTCTGTCCTCTGAAGGCGCGGAGGGTGATGTTGTAGCAACCTGTGCGGAGTCGGCAGCGCCTGCAACTGTCAGTGAATCGGTTACTCGAACGATAAACGGTTGGATGAGTTGCTCCTGGCCGTTTTCGTGGAGGATCGTATAATTCAGCTGATACGTGCCGGTATCCGGTGGAACAAAAGAGACCTGCGGACTGCTGTGTACCGGTTGAAAATCGTACTTCGTCAGGATAACTCTGGGAGGGAGCCTGGCAAAAGACCATTCGACCATCTCGTTGTCGGTAATATCCTCCGATCGGACTTCCAGTTGCACCGGTTGGTCGGTGACCCCGGTTTTCAACACGGCTTCCCGTTTTTCAGGGCCACAGCTGACGAAGAAAACGATTAAGAAGCAAAGAAGCAAAGCCCTACACTTTTGCATCACGGTCACCTTTGTAGGAGATGTTGAGTATCCTGTACAACCGGGAAATTACGGTATAATATCCCGTGTGCTGAAGAAAAATGCAATCTCTTTTTCGGCATTCTCCGGGGAGTCTGATCCATGGATGGCATTAATTTGCAGGGATTCGGCATATAATTTTCGAATGGTACCCTCTGCCGCTTCTTCCGGATCAGTGGCTCCGATAATTTCCCGAAAATATTCGACGGCGTCTTGATGTTCCAGAACCAGCGCCATACAGGGGCCGGAGGTCATAAAGGCAACCAGATCATCGAAGAACGGCTTGTCTCGATGGATTGCATAGAACTGTTGGGCATCTCTCCTGGTGAGTTGTGTCAGGAGACATGCCCGGATGGCAAGCCCTTTTTGCAGCATATGGTCAATTATTTTTCCCTGATAATTGTTCCGGATCGCATCCGGTTTGATAATGGCAAGTGTATGGCTCATCCCGCTGGTCTCCTTCGTTCCTTCCGCTCTCGATTAGTTCCTATCTGCAAGATTCTTTTTTGTCTCCGCCGCTCGTACTGGTCGCATTCACCACTGACTAAATCTATTGCCTGGTATTTATGCCAGCACCTCCGCGACTTGTTCACCGATGACGGCTGGACTCTCACAGACGGTAATTCCCGCTTCGCGCAGCGTCTGAATTTTTTGGTCAGCGGTTCCCTGCCCGCCGGAGATGATCGCCCCGGCGTGTCCCATCCGGCGACCGGGCGGTGCGGTCCGACCCGCAACAAACGCAACCACGGGTTTGGGGAAGCCGGTCTCCTGAATCCACCGGGCCGCTTCCTCTTCGGCGGTGCCACCGATCTCGCCCACCATGACGATGCCTCGGGTGTGCGGATCGGTTTCAAACATGGCCAGGCAATCGACAAAGTCGACGCCGTGCACGGGATCGCCGCCGATACCCACGCAAGTGCTCTGGCCCAGTTCAAGC
>DATFLS010000493.1:0-7119 GCA_035267465.1 bacterium | reverse complement strand
CTCGCACGGCCGGCTCATAAGGCGTCACACCTCGGGTCACCCCTGGCTGCGCTGACTCGACTCCCTGTTCCACAGGCACTTGACATGGTAGACTCCTTTCAGTCTACAAGGGAGCCCAGACTTCGCCTGGCGCTCCAGATTAACACAGATCATCACGGATGATTACCCTCCTTGGCCAGGCGCACGGCGCAAAGCGCATAGCGGAGAAGTCAATGACCGGATGTGCCTGCCTCTCCCACTCGTTTCATCCTGGATATTGGACAATTGGCGATTAACCAATTCCAATGAGTTGCGAATCAGAACCCCGATACCCAGTGGGTTGGGATGGGGGGCTCTTTTCTCATTACTCTTAACTCTTTTCTTGTCTTTTGTCTGTGGTTATCTGGGTTAATCAGTGGCTGATCACTCGATCTGTCAGCGAAAATCAGTCCCATCTCTGCAAACAAGTGGGTGGTGTGGTCCGTGGTCCGTTCTCCGGTCTCCGTTGTCCGTTCCCCCGTTATTACGCCATGCACTCTGCGCTGTGCGCTTTGCCGTAGATATCTGTGATTATCTGCGTAAATCTGTGGCTAAGCGGTTGTTTTCTCTGTAACAGACTATCCCGGATGGAGCATTGCTTCAAAATGGATCCCCGGAGAGATGCGGCATCTGATTCGAGATATCTTTTTTTCTAAGAATCGCCAGAGAAAACCGAGTTGGAGAGACGTACTCCCGCACTTCGTCGATCAGAAACATTTCGCCGGCGTCTTCATCTTCCTGCCAGACAATCTCCCGGCCGGCTCCACACCAGGGACGCTGAAAACATTCCGGGCAGTACCCGGTACAGCCGTCCAGGTTCCAGACACCCGCTCCCAATACTTCCATCGGTTTGTCCAGATATTCTATCAGATAGGCATATATCAATCGTGACGGAATACCCGGGTTGGTGACCAGCTGGCAGCCCATCTTTTCCAGTCCCTTAGTCAATAGACCAATCTTTGCTGAGATATCCCCGTCTGATAGAGTTTCAGCAGGAGGAAATGCCACATCTTCCGGCAGATGTTGCCGCAGGGTATGTTTTACGGGCTGTCCCGCCATCCACCGTTCAAACCGCAGCCAGTCGCTCTCCGGATCGATGCAGGGATGCACCGGTGGATACAGATATCCCATCTCCTCAAGGGTCTCTCTGTCTCGGTGAGTTTCATAGACTTCCACCCACTCTAGCAAGTTACGCAATTGACGGAGGTGTACTTCCGGATCTTCGCCCACCGGTTCCCAGGCCGCTTTTAGGTCCAGCCCGCGTCGTGCAAATGCGGATTTCAATCTGGTCATCTCGAGGTGCATTTCGATCTCATTCCCCATGGATATTCTCCTGTGAGATTTGAAAACAGTTTATATTAGTGCAATAAGCACTGTATTATCTCTTTCGTATTTCCCGAATAAGAAATGGTCCCGGATTACGTTACTCCGCCCTTCCGGTCTTTCCCGGGAGCCGGTTGAAAGTAGTCATACAGATCCTCCAGCGCCATGCCCCGGGAGTCGATATCATGAATGATGCGGCCCTGATCCATAATGCCGATCCGGTCGCAGACATCCTTCACGTGATAGAGGTTATGACTGGACAATACAACAGTGGTACCGTATTCAGACTGCAGAGAGTGCAGATATTCCTTGAGCTGCTTTTGCCCCAGGGGATCCAGGGATGCGAACGGCTCATCCAGGATCAGGAGCTTGGGACGGATCATCATGGCCGTGATCAGACCCACTTTCTGTTTGTTGCCGGAGGATAAATCTCTGATCAGTTTCTGGTTCTCTAACTTTCCATTCAAAGAATAGAATGGATGATAGGAAGCAACCGCGTTCTCAATCTCTGCAGACGAGAGCCCGTACAGATTGCCCACGAACTGAAAATACTCCCCCGGACTCAGGAACGGGAATAAAAAACTCTCATCGAGATAGGATCCGGTGAATTTCTTCCAGTCCGACATCCCGGCCACATTGGCACCATTTATATAGACAGCTCCCCTGTCCGGCTGCACCAGATCGAGCACCAGGCGGAGTACGGTGGTTTTTCCCGCGCCGTTAACCCCCACCAATCCGAACACTTGCCCCGGCTTGATAAGCAGGTTGGGAATATCCACTGCGGTCACCGGTCCGTAGGTTTTGAGAAGATCAGCGAGGCGAATTTCCATTGCTCTCTCCCATTGGTCGTTGTATTAGCAGGTGCATACTATGCGGTCACCCCCTGAATCCTTCAAGTATTTCATATCGTCTGCCTGTGAAACGCCGGGTGATCAGGCTGATCCAGGTCTTATGATACACCAGTCCGAACACCCCCGGCAACAGCAGGAATATCCATGCCGACCAGTGAAGCGGATTCTCTGGGAGTATGACCACTAAGCCGGGAGGAACAGTACCCAGTAGCAGAGCAGTTATGTTATGCCAGGGATGCGAAACAGAAGTATGCTCAGAACTGAAACTGCTCAGTGCCGGGTCGAACCGGGTGGTTTGAAAGGAGCCGGCATAGGTGTGTAAATATACGAGGATTCCAAGAGTGTAAATATACGTTGACAACACAAAAAAGACGGATTCCGGATTAATAATGTACGAGACAGAGAGTATCACAAGAAGTGTCATCAGGATAATCATTTGAGAAAACCGTACGATGAGTTCCACCGGTTCATGCTTCTCAATGGGAAAAGTCACCAGCCGATCGAATATCGTGCTTCTCAACCGAAATGCATGGACGGTATAATACCCGGTAACAGTATTAATCAGTAACAGCGTGCCGAATATCAAGGGTAATCTAGGTCCCAAAATACCCGCGATCAACCACAGGCCGCAGAGAAGTACGTTTCCTGCAATCAAAAAGAAGTTCACCCTGGACCTGGGATTGCGCCAGAGTAACCGGTACTCCGTCCACCGCAGCGCGTTTGCACCTATCATCGTTGATTCATTTGATCTCCTTCTTCCAGCACCTCCGATGCTGGTGAGCCGGTCAACATATAACAGGTTCTTCATAGCGGATGACGACAGGTAATACACGAGTATTCCCATGAGCAGCAGTAGCGGAATCAGTACCGTTCCGTTCCCGGATGCCAGGCACAGATGAATCCGGAGAATATCAAACGGCAGCAAGCCAACGATGTTTAAAAGATAGATGATACCAAAACCGATGAGCAGAAAAAATCCCGTCTGGTACACAGCAGGTGAGTTCAACTGCAGGTAACTGATCAACACTGACAGCAAACCTGCAATGATTAAGAGGATAGTCACAAGACACAGGGAACCTGCTGCGATTAGGATGGGGTGTCCCTGAGAGATATCTATGACAAAGAAAACAGTCAGGCTTCCGAAGAGGAACAGATTGAACGGATTCAGGATCCGAAACAGCAGGAACACCCTGACCAGTGCAGAATCCTCCACCGGCAGATGCACATATTGTTGAAGCGGGAAATCTGTAGACTTGCTCATGAATGCTGAGACAAATGAGAGGAGAAGCAGGGAATAGAATACCAGTCCGTTAAAACCGGGTGATTCGGACAGTTGTCCGGGATCCGGCAAGTACCAGTGCAAAGTGAAACCCACGGACAGCGAGGTTACACAGAATATGAAAAACAGAAAAGAGCGGTAGCCTTTTATTCCACTATTTGTTCTATGACCACCTGTCAGATGGTTTCTGACTAACTGCAGTATCACTGAATACATTTTTGTAATCTATAAAGAAAGTAATACAGCATCCCCGCACCTTCACAAAATGCGGGGATGCTGTCCGCAATCTCAGGACCCGTAGCATCCGGCTAACGCTGATCCAATAAATGCTCCTGCTGAGGGCATTCCGGTGATAAAACTTCCCGCTCCTAACAACAGAACCGCAGTTCCCCCTGACGCTATGGTTGCAGATGCTACTGCTAATAATGCTGCTGCGCCGAAACCAAATGAGGCCACACCAAATGCACCACCAACGATAGTCGCTGTATTGCATGAATCCCCACCCCTTATCTCCGCCATCTCGTCTATAGTTAACTCCCTCATGACTTTCTCCTTTTATCTTGTTATATTAATACAAGGGAAGGCTGTCCTCCCTACTCTATATTAATTCAATAATCGTACCAGGGAATTTGCTGCGCTTCAAATCAACCTTAAATTACTATAAATACCTAAGATACATCGAACCTAAATTCATAGCTTGTCATCGATAAGAAATGCGATTATCGAGCTATTGCTCGGGTCGCGTCGAGCTATAGCTCGGCCAGGTCTGTTGACAGTACTTTCCGGGGAGGGGCAAGTCGAGCAATAGTTCGACACTTATCTCCAGAATCTTAAAATTCATCAACTTTTAAAGAACAAGACCCCCCGGGGCAGGCCACAGATTGAAAAGACGTGAAAAGAGGTACGAGGGAAAACGGAGAACGGATCACGGAGCACGGAACGGGGTCAACGGAACATGCTGCAGGGAGAATAATCGGCTGATTCTTGCAGTGAACGTGGTGTATAGTGCTCTTATGAATCCGGTATAGTTTTCTCCAATCCATATGGCGGGGCGTGGGGATTTATCCTGTTAATCTCATCCCAAGGGATCCTCCTGGGATGTATCCTGTCTTCTATTTTTGACAGGATAGACAGGATGTACAGGATAAGAAAATAAAGGCACTGATTTCTTCGTCTGGATTAAAATCTGTGATTATCTCCCAATACATCGGGACAAGTTTTGTGAATCTGTGGCTAATCACTCGATCTATCAGCGACAATCAGTCTCATGTCTGCAACCGAGTGGGTGGTGGGGACCCGTTCTCCGGTCTCCGTTGTCCGTTCTCCCTCTATTCCGCTTTGCGCTGTGCGCCTGGCCACTTAGGATAATCATCTGTGGTAATCTGTGTAAATCTGTGGCTAATAAGTTGTGTAGTTGCGTTCCTGAGCTGGAACACCTATCTTGAATTTCACATTGTCTCCAGGCGTTGTGTACAACTGCCCCGAAAGTAAAAACCTGAAAGGAGATCACTGATGCAAGACATCAGAGTATATAGAGTCTTTCTCGTGTTTATTCTCATCGTCACGGCATCGCTCATGGCCCAGGAATACTTTCTTCCCGAGCGGCCGGCGGCGTCGGCGATTACGGACGTGACCGTTCTGCCCATGACGGGAACGGAAATTCTGGAACACCAGACGGTGATTATCCAGGGGAAGGACATCACCGCAGTGGGTCCTGCATATGAGGTGGATATTCCCATGGATGCCAATCGCATCGATGGCAGCGGTCGCTACCTGCTGCCGGGACTTGCGGAGATGCACGGGCATATTCCGGACCCAATCAACTCACCGGAATACACCCATTCGGTGCTTTTCCTTTATCTGGTGAACGGGGTCACCACTGTTCGCGGCATGCTGGGGGAGGAGGGGCAGCTGGCGCTGCGGGACCGGGCCAACCGGGGAGAGATTCTCTCGCCCATGCTGTTCCTGGCGGGACCGCCCTTCTCCGGCGGCAGCATCGATTCACCGGACCAGGCGGAACAGCGGGTGCGCCGACAGCAGCAGGACAGCTGGGATTACCTGAAGGTGCTCCCGGGACTGACCCGGGCGGAATACGACGCCATGTCCCGGGCTGCCAAAGAGGTAAACATCCCCTGGATCGGGCATGTGCCGGAGGATGTGGGTCTACTGCATGCCCTAAATATGGGGCAGCAGACTTTCGACCATATCGACGGATATATCCGGTACCTGGATGGAGCGGATGGTCCGGTGGATGAAGAAAAGCTGTCCAACGTCATCCAGCGCACAAAAGAAAGCGGCGCCTGGATCATTCCCACCATGGCGGTGTGGGAGACACTGATGGGAGCCGCTCCTCTGGGGCAGGTGACCGGGTATCGGGAATTGAACTACCTGCCGCCGGATATTGTGGAACAATGGACCCGGAGTCACCGGAACCGGCTGAATGATCCGGACTTCAATCCGGACCGGGCACAGCGGATCGTGCGTAACCGAATGACAATTCTCAATGCCATGCACCAGGCGGATGTGCGCATTCTGTTCGGCACGGATTCGCCGCAGCAGTTCAGCGTGCCGGGGTTTTCCATTCACCGGGAGGTGCAGCGCATGCTGGATGCCGGGATGCCGCCGCATGATATCCTGCTCACGGCCACCCGAAATGTTGGCGAATATGTCGGTGAGAAGGCATCCCTGGGAACAATCGAACCCGGGAAACTGGCCAACCTCCTGCTGCTGGAATCGAATCCGCTGGAGGAGATGAACCGTCTGACCGACCGGGCCGGCGTGATGATCCAGGGACGGTGGCTGCCGGAGAAGAGGATTCAGGCGCACCTGTCGGAATTGGCCGCGGGGTATGGGCAATAGTTCAAAAACTCAAAATTCAAAAGCCCCACCCACAGAATGGCGCACCGGATTAACACGGAAAAAAACGGATTGACACAGATAAAAAACCGTGAAAAGGCAGAAATGAGAAGTGAAAAGATGGAACACGGAGAACGGAGAAAGGACAACGGAAAACGGTGTCAGGAAGAAGGCTCAACTGATTATCGCGGAATACGTGGGTTATAGCGGGTTTACGAATCCGGGGGGCAATGCTCTCCAAACCACGTAACGGGGCGAGGGGATATATCCTGTCAATCCTGTTCATCCTGTCTTCAATTGTTGACAGGATTGACGGGATGTACAGGATAACAAAAGACAAACACTGATTTCTCCGTCTGCATTAAAATCTGTGATTATCTGCGTAAATCTGTGGCTAAGCGGTTGTTTTCTCTGCAACAGACTATCCCGGATGGAGAGTCATCTTAAAATGGATCCCCGGGGAGATCCGGTATTTGAAACGTGGTATGGTTTTTTCTAAGAATCGCCAAAGAGAACCGGGTCGGGGAGGCATACTTTCGCACTTCGTCGGTGAGGAACATTTCTCCGGCTTCCTCATCTTCCTGCCAGACAATCTCTCCGCCGGTTTCACACCAGGGACGCTGGAAACATTCCGGGCAGTAACCGGTACAGCCATCCAGATTCCACATGCCCGGTCCCAATAATTCCATTGGTTTATCCAAATATTCTCTTAGATAGGCGTACGTCAAACGAGGCGGAATATCCGGGTTGGTGACCAGCTGGCAACTCATCTTTTCCAGTCCCTCGGTCAAT
>DATFLS010000492.1:0-7771 GCA_035267465.1 bacterium | reverse complement strand
AACAAGGGAGTGGTGCACCGGGCGCAGGGGAACACAGAGCAGGCGGTCAATTTTATTGAACAGGCTATCGATGCGGATCCCAACAATGAGAATTATGTGAACGCCCTCGGCAATATGGCAAAACTGCATTTTCAGGATGGGTTGGATGCATACAGACGGGGGAATTTGACAGCGGCGGAACAGGAATTTCAAACCTCACTGCAAATCGATGAGAATTTAGTGAACGCACAGTATATGCTGGGCGTCATCGCTCGGCGGCGGGGAAATACCACCGAGGCGATTGATCGGTATAAGGCCGCACTGGCAATCGATGAAAACTATGAACGTGCCTGGTTCGCGCTGGGCATCGCCTATGAAAGTATTGCCAGAGATAAGCAGGCCATGAATGCCTATCAGCAGGCGACGGAGATCAATCCGAATTATGCAAACGCCTGGACCCGACAGGGATTGCTCCTGAATAGAATGGAACGCTATGCCGATGCGATCAAATCGTTCCAGAGAGCCATTCAGATTGATCCCAGCAGCGCCTCCAGTTATGAAGGCCTCGGTATCGCCTATATGGAACAGGGGCAATATCAGCAATCTGTGGAACAGTTTACCACTGCTATCGGATTGGATCCGCAGAATGCATCCCTGAATTATCGCATCTCCGATGCGTATCACCAACTCAGTCAGTACGAGGAAATGGTTCAAACCATCGAAGAAGGGTTACAGAAGTCCCCGAGTCAGCGAATTCAGGGTGGCCTCTTGGTGAATCTGGGCGATGCCCAGTGCCATTTGGGTAATTCACAGGCGGCCCTGAACGCATGGAACAAGGCGACATCAAACCCGGACTGGCGTCGCGTGGCCGAACACAAAATCGAAGTACTGGAGAGTACCGGGGAATGTGAATAGATTGAACCGCATGCAAATTTATTTGCGAGGGCAGGGAATCCCTGCCCTTTTTTTATCCCCGGTTTTGCTTCCTTCGCTGGCATTGGGGAATACGAAAAATTAGTTGCAATACTTCACAATGGCATCTAAGTTTTTATCCAATGACCGAACGAAATGGAAGATGAATTCGAGTTTTGTTGTTCGCTGTGAGATGATGCATGAGCCATTTCTATGAAAGTCGGAGTTGATATCGTTGAGGTGGAAAGAATTCGTGCCATCATTGATCGGTACCACGAACGATTTCTGGAGAAGGTATTCACTGTCGCCGAGCAGCAGTATTGCGATCAATCAGTAAATAAATATGAACGGTATGCCGGACGCTTCGCAGCGAAAGAAGCACTCAGGAAAGCGTTACAGCCCTTTACCAATGCCCGGTATCTGCCCTTTACTCATATCGAAATCCTTCCGGATGACTCGGGCGTTCCGATTCCGGTAATCCGGACGGACATATCGTTTATGCGCTCGTATACGGAGATATCGTTATCCATTTCCCACGAAAAAACTTACGCGGTGGCATTCGCAATTATTCACTAACGGGAGTCACAATTATGGAATTTGCCCTGACCAGAGAAGACTCACGAGCTACCGACGCCTACACCATTGATGAGATCGGCATTCCGGGGATGGTGCTCATGGAAAATGCAGGCCGGACCATCTTTCAAACGGTGATGGAGATCCTGAACATCAGGGGCGGACTGACGGTCTATACTCTGGCGGGAAAAGGCAATAACGGGGGAGATGGGTTTGTGGTTGCGCGGTATCTTCTGGAACAGCAGGTGGATGTCCGGGTATTTCATGTAGGCTCAGAAGATGAGTACAGCGGAGATGCGGCAACGAATTTTCAAATACTGCAGCGATTGTCCGGCAATATCTATCATACGCCTGCAGTCGCCGCTCTCACCGAACTCACCGACGAGATGCTGCCGGCCGATGTGGTGGTGGACGGACTGCTGGGAACCGGAATCGAAGGAGCTCCGCGGAGCCCGTATGACGAATTTATCGAATGGATAAACTCCTACAACGCGCCGACCGTGGCAATCGATATCCCCTCCGGTGTCGATGCCAATACCGGCCAGACTCCCGGAGCGGCCGTCTCTGCGGAGGCCACGGTGACCATGGGATTTGTGAAAACGGGGCTCTTGTTCTCGCCCGGACGGGAATACGCCGGTGAGGTGACGGTCGCAGATATTTCCGTTCCCCACTCCGCCTTGGATCATGCGGAGAACGTTTATTTTTTGCCCAGGGAAGATGATATCCATTACCGGTTGCCCATCCGGCAGCCGGATGTTTATAAGCATAAAGCCGGAAAGGTATTCACCCTGTGCGGGGCCCGCGGATTTACCGGCGCTGCGGCCATGGTCAGCGAGGCCGCCCTGGTGTCGGGGGCGGGACTGGTGCTGGCGGGGGTGCCGGAGAGTTTGAACCCGGCCATGGAAGCCAAACTGACGGAAGTGATCACCGTACCGCTCCCCGAAACCGAACACGGAGCCTACACCGCTGCGGCGTTTGAAGAAGTGGAATCCTACTTCGACTGGAGCGATACCCTGGCAATCGGATCCGGAATGACCAGGCAGGAAGAACCACAACAACTTGTTGCCACTGTCCTGGAGAATTATAAAAAGGTCGCCGTGGTGGATGCGGATGCGGCGACGTATTTTTCAGGAGAGAATCTCGACCGCCTGCGCCAGTGTCCCGGGGAGCTGATTCTTACCCCTCACTGGGGAGAATTTTTCCGCATGTCCGGCGCCGGGGTGAGCGATCTCACCGGGGATCGGTTGAACATTGCCCAACACTTCGCCCGGGAGCATCAGGTGACCCTGGTCCTGAAAGGGGCTCCGACCATTATCGCCGGCGAAACGGGGAAAGTATTCATTAATACCACCGGCAACGCCGGGATGGCTTCGGCGGGAACCGGGGACGTCTTAACCGGCATGATTGCCGGGTTTGCCGCCCAGGGATTAAGCCCGATTGATGCGGCATTGGTGGGTGTCTACCTCCACGGGTTGGCCGGAGATTTCGCCCGGGATGAACTCACCGAACTGGGCCTGACCGCCACCACCTTAATCACCCATCTGCCGCGGGCAGTCAAGTATATCCAGGAGTACTATGAAAATCTCTAATCGCGCCAGGATTATCACCGTCTTTGCCTATATGGCGGTTATTTTTATTCTATCGTCCATGCCCGGGGATAAACTGGCGGGGAGAAAACTCCCGGTATCAGATAAACTTCTGCACGCAGGGGAGTATCTTCTCTTTGGAACCCTCATCGCCTGGGCCATTATAAAAGACACAGCATCCCCCGTTTCGCTGCGAAAAATCGGACTCGTGCTGGCAATTGGGTGTGGATATGCGTTGCTGGATGAATTCCATCAATATTTCGTGCCGAACCGCGATATGGAATTTTTCGATTTCGCAGCCGATACGGTCGGGATTATCTTAGGAACCGGGTTATACGTCCTGATAATCAGGCAATGGATTTCGAAACAGCCTAACGTATCGTGATTAACCGCCTGTACATTAAAAATTATGCCATCATAGATGAGCTCGAAGTCGAGTTTCACCGCGGGTTCAATGTGATCACCGGGGAGACCGGCGCGGGGAAATCGATTGTGATTGAGGCGCTCAGTCTGGCGTTGGGCGAGCGCGCCAATACCGATGTGATCCGGGCGGGAGCGGACCGGGCGACGGTGGAGTGTGAGGTGCAGGTGCCGGACTTACGGAAACAGGCCATCACCGGGGCGCTTACCGCCGAGGAACTCCCGGCGGAGTATCCGCTGATTATGCGACGGGAAGTGCGGAGCAGCGGCCGATCCCGGGCCTTCCTGAACGACACGCCCTGTAATGTCTACACGCTCAAACAGATCGGCGATCTCCTGGTGGACATGCACGGCCAGCATGAGCATCAATCCCTGTTAAACCCGGACACCCATATCACATTCCTGGATGATTACGCCGATCATGACACGCTCCTGCGGAAAGTGCAGAATCAGTCCGAAAACTGGCGGGAGGCGGACGGATCATATCGGGATCTACAGAAAAAACAGGAAGAGCTCTCGGAGAAGGTGGACCTGTACAAATTCCAGATGAAGGAAATCCGTGCCGTCAAGCCCGAGCCCGGCGAGATGGAGGATCTGGAACAACAGCGGCGCATCGTTTCAAACAGCCAGCGGATTGCCGAGCTGGTTCAGACGCTCCAGCAGATGCTGTACGAGGGAGAGGCTTCACTATACGATGAAATCGTCGAGGCGGAACGGCATCTCCGGGAACTGGCGGAAATCGACGATTCGGTGAGCCCCTATGTGGAGGAGATTAACTCCACTGCGCTGACCGTCAAAGAGGTCGGCAACTTCCTGAACCATTACGGGAGTTCGATCGAGCACGAGCCCGGACTGCTGGATCAAATCGAAGAGCGCATTATCGCCCTCCGGAAATTGATGAAGAAATTCGGTCCCACCCTGGAGGATGTGCTTGCCTACCGCGACAAAATTGAGCGGACTCTGGACGAATTCGAGGGGTACGATACGGAGCTGGAGCGACTGGAGAAGCGGCGGCAGCAGGCGGCGCGGGAATTCACCGAAGTCTGTGCGCAGTTGCACCGATCCCGCGCGAACGCCGCGCAGCAATTCGCAGGGATGACGCAGGAAATTATGCACCGGCTCGGCATGGAACGGGCCGCATTCCGGGTGAACGTCGCCTATCGTGATCGGTCGAATTCTCCGATTGTCATTGACGATACCCCGGTTGAAGTGGATGAGACAGGCGCGGATGAGGTGGAGTTCTACATCACCACCAATCCCGGCGAGGGGGAAAAACCGCTGGCCCAGATTGCCTCCGGAGGTGAAATTTCCCGGATCATGCTTGCTATCAAGTCGGTCCTGGCCGGACGGGACGGCATCAGCACGGTCATCTTCGATGAAATCGACATCGGCATTTCCGGGCGGATTTCCCGGGTGGTGGCCGAGCAGTTGAAAACCCTGGCCGAGTATCATCAGGTGGTGTGTATAACCCATCTCCCGCAAATTGCCAGTCTCGGGGAATCCCATTACGTGGTGGGCAAAGATGTCCGGGTGAATCGCACCACAACCAGTATTCGCCAGCTGGACGAAGAGGGACGGGTGCGGGAAATTGCCACCCTGGTGGGCGGGGACAGTATTTCCGAAATCACACTCAATAATGCCCGCGAATTGTTGAAGAAAACCCACTAACACAAAGGATGATCCGTGGATAAACTCGTTGCCCAGGGAGGAAATATCCTCTCCGGACATATTGCGGTCAGTGGCGCAAAGAATGCGGTACTGCCGATGATGACCGCCGCGCTGCTGGCGCCTGGTACATATACGCTCACCAATGTCCCGAATCTGCGTGACACCCGGACGATGTCCAAACTGCTGGAGATCATCGGCGCCCGGGTGAACCTGGATTCCGGGGATATGACCATCGATACCTCGGCGGTCAATAATCCCGAGGCGCCCTATGATCTGGTGAAAACCATGCGGGCATCCTTTTATGTGCTCGGTCCGCTGTTAGCACGGTTTCAACGGGCCAAGGTCTCGCTGCCGGGTGGCTGCGCCTGGGGTCCGCGGCCGGTGGATTTGCATTTGAAGGGACTGGAATCGCTGGGAGCGGACATCAGTCTGGAAGGCGGGTATATCGTGGCCACCTGCGACCGGCTGACCGGCACTGATTTCACCCTGGATATCTCCAGTGTGGGGGCCACCGGGAACATTCTCATGGCGGCGGTGCTGGCGGACGGCGTCACCACCATCGAAAACGCCGCCCGGGAGCCGGAAATCGCCTCACTGGCCAATTTCCTGAATAGCATGGGTGCGGATATCCGGAACGTCGGGTCGGATTTCCTGGAAATCCACGGAGTCGGGGAACTGCATCCCACCGATTACGAGGTCATTCCGGATCGCATCGAGGCAGGCACTTACTTGGTTGTGGGAGCTATGGCGGGCGAGAACCTCGAAATCAGTCCGGTCATTCCCCGGCACCTGAAGGCGGTGATCGATAAAGTCAAACGCGCCGGGGCAAGTGTGCAGGCGGAAGAGAACACACTCATTGTCACCCGGGTCACGGCCATCAATCCCATCGATATCACCACGGCAATTTACCCCGGATATCCCACCGATATGCAGGCCCAGTGGATGGCATTCATGGCGACGGCCGGCGGCAGCGCGGTGATCACGGAAGAGATTTATCACGACCGGTTCACCCACGTGGCCGAACTCAACCGGCTGGGCGCCAATATCTCTCTGGAAGGCAATGTGGCCGTGGTCAAGGGCGTGCGGAAACTCATCGGAGCGCCGGTCATGTCCACAGATATCAGAGCGAGCGCCTCCCTGATTCTGGCGGCGCTGATCGCCGAAGGCCGCACCGACATTCAGCGGATCTATCACATCGATCGCGGATACGAACGCATCGAGCAGAAGCTGCAGGGCATCGGCGCGGATATTGTCCGGGTGAGCGAGTAGGCCGCAGACAGCAGGGGAGAGCTGAAGACATGAGTCCGGTAGTGGATCTGCGGAGCGATACGGTCACCAAACCTTCGCCGGCCATGCGGAAAGCGATGACGCATGCCGAAGTGGGCGACGATGTGTTCGGTGAAGATCCCACCGTGAACGAACTGCAATCGTACTGTGCGGAGTTATTCGGCAAAGAGCGGGCCCTCTATGTCCCCAGCGGCACCATGGCCAATCAGGCCAGCCTGAACGCCCTGACCCAGCCGGGCGATGAGATCCTCTGCGAGTACGGCAGCCACATCTTCAATTACGAATGCGGCGGCCCGGCGCTGTTGAGCGGCGTGCAGCTGCATCCGCTGCGGGGCGACCACGGCGTACTGCATGTTGATCAAATCCGGCAGGCCGTTCGTCCGGATAATGTGCATCATCCGGTCACCAGGGTGATCGCCCTGGAAAATACCCATAACACTGCGGGAGGAGTTATCTTTCCCAGGGAAGATATCCGGAAGATCGCCAACCTGGCGCGCGAGACGAACCTCCGGATGCACCTGGACGGCGCCAGGCTGATGAATGCCGTAGTGGAGACAGGTATTCCTGCCAGAGATTACGCCCGCTTCTTCGACACGGTGACACTCTGTTTCAGCAAAGGACTGGGCGCGCCGGTGGGCTCCATCGTGGCCGGGGACAGCGACATCGTCGAACGGGTCCACCGGTATCGAAAAATTTACGGCGGCGGCATGCGGCAGGCAGGAATTATCGCCGCCGGAGCCCTGTATGCGCTGCAGCATAATGTGGACCGGTTACGGGAAGATCACACCAATGCCGGCCGTCTGGCCCGGGCACTCGACGAACTCCCTGGTGTCCATATTGAACCGGAATGGGTGCACACCAACATCCTGATGTTCGAGATTCAGACTGATACATTTACAGCACGAACCCTCTGTGATACCCTCAACGAAAGAGGTGTCCTGATGCTCCCCATCTCTGATACGAAAATTCGGGCGGTCACCAATCTGATGGTCTCGGAAAAGAATATTGACTATGCCATCCGTCAGTTCGTAGACGTTCTTGGCTGACCAGCCCAGCCTGAGAACAACTAAAACGAGTGAAAAGTGAGAAGTGAGAAGTGAAAAGGCACTGGCCCCCAGCCCGGAAAAAGCGTATCACGAAGTTGCACGAAGTGCGCACAAAGTCCCACAAAGAATAGACAAGTGCTGGCAAGTGCTGACAAGTGCTGGCAAGTGTTTACAAGTGCCGCCAAGAAACAACGGTCGCACAGTCTGTGGTTTAGGAGTAGTGGGCAACATCTCATGATACATAAAACAGATAACGGCAGGAGCATAATATCCCACAAGGACGAGTGCTCATAAGTGTTG
>DATFLS010000491.1:0-3091 GCA_035267465.1 bacterium | reverse complement strand
GCCAAAGCGGAAAAGATAGCGGTGCTGGGATCCGGCCCGATTGGTCTCAGCGTGCTCGGGAGTGCGCTTGCCCGGGGGGTGGAGAAGGCGTATGTGACTGATAAGATCAACGATCGGTTGCAAGTAGCATCGATCGCCGGCGCGAAGTGGACCGGAAATCCCGATGAAACGGATGTTGTCAGCGATATACGAGAGCAGGAACTGCTGCTGGATGCGGTCTTCGAATGCTGTGGTGAGCAGGACGCCCTGGATCAGGCAATTCAATTATTGAAGCCGGGCGGGGAGCTCCTGATCGTCGGCATCCCGGAACCGAACCGGATCTCCTTCGACATCAATGATCTCAGGCATAAGGAGATCACCATCAAGAATGTGCGGCGCCAGAATGATTGTGTACGCCCGGCCATCCAGTTGATCGAACAGGGAAAAATAGATACGGATCTCCTGATCACACATCAGTATGATTTTGAAACCACGGCAGATGCATACGACCTGGTATCCGGATATCGGGACGGTGTGGTGAAAGCGACTATAATGTTCGAATGAAGTGGAGGATTGAATCGATACGAATAAAGGAGGTATCCCTCGGATGAATCGCAGAAAATTCTTAAAAGTGGCAGGATTAAGTACGGCTGCACTGATGCTTCCATCACTGGGAGGAGTGCGAGCTCAGAGAAATGCAAAACCTAATATCATCTATATTCTTGCGGATGACATGGGGTATGGCAATCCCGGCTGCTACGGGCAGGAAACCCTTCAAACACCGAATATACAGCGACTCGCAGCAGAAGGAATGAAATTTACCGATCATTACGCAGGGAGCACGGTCTGCGCCCCGTCCCGGTGTGCGCTCATGACCGGCATGCATATGGGGCACGCCTACATTCGCGGGAATCAGCGTGTACCGCTCCGACGCCAGGATGTGACCGTGGCAGGTTTGTTACAGGATGCCGGATATGTGACCGGATTGTACGGTAAATGGGGATTGGGCGAGCCGGAAACCACCGGGATTCCCAACAAGCAGGGATTCGACGAGTTTTTCGGGTACCTGAATCAGCACCATGCCCACGACTATTACCCCGTGCATCTCTGGGATAATATGCACCGGATCTGGCTGAGCGGGAACGAAGTCTGTCAGCGGCAGGAGTATTCGCATAACGTGATTCACGACCGTGCGATGGATTTTCTCAGCGAAAACAAAGAGAACCCGTTTTTCCTGTATCTGGCGTATACCCTTCCCCATGCCAATAATGAACGCGGGAGTGTGACCAGGGACGGCATGGAGGTTCCCGACTACGGTCCATTTGCGAATGAGAACTGGCCGGACCAGGAAAAAGGGTTCGCCATGATGGTTAAAATGCTGGACGACAGCGTAGGGGAAATCCTGGATTTGCTGCAGGAGTACGGGATTGATGAGAACACTGTGGTCTTCTTCAGCAGCGATAACGGGCCGCATCACGAGGGCGGACATGACCCGGATTTCTTCGACGACAACGGGCCGTTGCGCGGCTACAAGCGGGATCTCTACGAGGGGGGTATCCGGGTTCCCATGCTTGCACGCTGGCCGGGGACCATTGAGCCCGGGAGCGAAACGGATCACCCGTCGGCCTTCTGGGATGTTCTGCCTACGGCGGCGGAGATCGCCGGAATCCCGGTTCCTGAAGGAATTGACGGGATTTCCTTCCTCCCGGCGCTGAAGGGAGAACAACAGCAATCCCACGACTATCTTTACTGGGAGTTCAGTCCGCAGGGCGGCAAGCAGGCAGTTCGAATGGGGGATTGGAAGGGCGTTCGACTGGAAGCCTCAGAGAATCCGGATGCTCCCATCGAACTGTATAATTTGCGTACCGACAAAGGGGAGACCCGAAATGTAGCCGATCAACATCCGGATATCACGGCAAAAATCGCCGGGATTATGGAGTCGGCACACACGGATTCCCAGGAATTTCCGCTGTAAATTTACATCGCCGGGAAGATACTGTTCCAAACAGGGATAGGTCCTGAATGAGGGCGCGTATCGGGTAGTCGACCATTTCCCGGGAAGTATGGGTTTATCAGTTTTCTCGGTGTGTTATTTTGTCAATCTGTGATCTGATGAGCGGTAGTACCTCTGCCGTAAACTGGTCGCCGTATGCTTCTTTCCAGAGATTGAGAAACGCTTCCTCGACGCCTTCCATGGTTCCGGGCGGTGAGAGCGGCGCCTCACGAACAGTTCCGTGTTCCCGAAAGTAGGTTACATGCTCTTCCACCGGTTGAGGTAGTCCGGCCAGCGCATATCCGTGGACAAGTAGCAATGGGATATCTTTGACCAGGACGATCGGGAACCGGGGCAGGTGGTCCGGGTTCTCCGGCGGAGGGATATCCGGTTTACCGATACGAACCGGGGGAAAGCCCTGTTCCGATGGAACATCGAACAGCACCCGCAGGATCCAGAACAGTCCGTATGCGTTCGTCCGGGATTTGTGCGTTGCAAGAGCGGATTCTATCTGCTTTAATGCTGCTTCCTTTCCCAGCGGCTGGAGCGCGTTGACTGTCCGGATGACGAGATCGGGTTCGTACTCGTCGAAGGACATGTCTACAGCCTGCGACAGTAATGAAGATATCATAGGTTCCTCTTGTATGCTTGCAGTTTGAGAAGATGAAGCATGCCGTGTATTTTCTTCCGGACGACAGTTGAGGGGAAGCAGGGTAATGAGTACCGGGAGGAGTACCGCGAGTAGCCGCAGCCGGGAGAGTGTGGACACGGGCCGGTTACCCTTGTTCCTTTATCGGATTGACGTTCAGGGCGGTTGATCCCAGGAGTGTACCGTTAGCCATCAGTCGGAATAGAAACTGACCCGGATGTGGCAGCGGGAGCGGCGGTACTTCAATGGCAAATTCTACCGATGAATTTGGGCTCTCGCAGAAAATCTCCATGGCGTTTGTACTCATCAGGACTTCATCATCTAATAGATCCACAAATTCAATATCAATAGCTACTTTCCCTGTCAGCCCATAGATTGAAGCAAATATGCCGATAGTCCTGGAGAAATTTGCCGGAAATTTATTAACGTTCATCTGATGAAAAACGCCGGCAACCACGTACTTGCCGCTG
>DATFLS010000490.1:0-6773 GCA_035267465.1 bacterium | reverse complement strand
TGGAAATCGTCCGGATCTGTGCCACCGATGTCCGTTGACACGACGACGCGGTAGCGGTCGCCGGCAAGTGCGCCGGTATTGGCGATTGCCGTTCTTTCGGACTCTTTCGAGATCTCGGTTTGAGTGAAGGCGCCTGTCGTCGAAAGAACGACCAATGCCAGGAGAGTAAGTTTGATCGTTTTCCAGGTAGTCATGATGTCCTCCGTTTTGTTCACTACAAAGTCGGATTCGCCGACGAGACTGACGACGAAGCACTAATCCACGCACGCCAGTAGGCCATGTTTGATGGAAAGCCTAAACCATGTGCGGAATCTCGATATTAATCCGGATGAGTCAACAGAATTAATATAAGACACTCGTTGTATGAAATGGTTTTTTTTCAACTTCATCGCAATTTATCGAGAATGTTTCACAATAACCGATTGTTCTGACGTCTTATAATCAACGATGAAATCGTTATATCAAAGCTAAAAGCTATACGAAACTATATTTCCTGCCTTTTATCTTTGTATAGTTTCGTTTAGTTTCATTTTTATAATACTGACATACATCGAGACAGTCAAGCTAATTGTCAAATATGACTATTAAATTAACTCAGTACAGAACGACATAGCCCGGGAGTTCCCTTCCTGTTGGAATACATGTGATCCCACTCCTCGGGAGTCAATCCGAGCAACCCCGGACCTGTCGGGGGAGCCCCGATAAATCGGGAGAGCTTTGAGGAATCTGGTGGCAGGTATTTGTGAGCCTTGTGCATTTATGGTTCGTGCGGGCACCTGCCGGAGACGCTTCGGGGGGGCGTACCGAATAAGAG
The DNA here is from genome assembly GCA_035267465.1 of bacterium. Classification (GTDB taxonomy): domain Bacteria; phylum Fidelibacterota; class JAANXI01; order JAANXI01; family JAANXI01; genus DATFLS01. The sequence goes on along the minus strand of DATFLS010000490.1, from coordinate 5,959 downwards.
ATCCTTACGGGGAAAGCCCTGTGGACTTCCGGAGTTGGCTGGGCTGTCGTGATTCAACTTGAATGGGGAACCTAACATAGTCACCTTCTCATAGACTTCCCGAGATCAATCCCAACGGGATTGAATATGAATAGCCCCGAATGAAATTCGGGGTATTGCAATGGCACCACCTCTCCAACCCCAACGGGGTTGAAAGGTACTGCACACACCCTCATACTACATCGCAACATCTGCTGCTTGGTTCAACCCGTTCCGGATTGGGGTTTTGGGGCTGCCATGGTCCACCGGTTGCCCCGGAGGGATCCCTCACGGGACACCGGTGGCTATTCACATTGAAACCCTATGGGTTTTCAGTGTTGGCCGAGAGGTGAAGAGCAATGCCGGCTGATCACCATATCCTCTGCCCTCTCCTTCAGAATCCCATGACCGAATCTCGAAGGTGATCCTTGCTCCCGGATAGGATCCCTCGCATCACTCACTCCATCCACAGATCCAACTTCGGAGAACTTGCCATAAAATACAACGCAAGAATCATTTGGGGGTAATATACAAGGGATCTCTTTGCCAAAGGCCTCGAAGAGACTCCCTGGGAGCATCCCTTCGGGACGAGGCGAACTCTGAGCCAACGGCTCTCCTGCGGAGCGTTTACTAAACACTATCACAATTTAACAAATCCAGATTTACCTTGACCCTGCTTACGGAAATGCCCAAATTCCAGTGCTCAAGTTTTATTCGTTTGTTAAGCAAAATGCTTTACTCACTGCTTTTTTGAACAGACGCTTCCGAGAGACAATATGAGTCTGTTCTGGCAGTGAAACTCTGAATATGCCGTACTTTAAGAATCGATATTCACAAAGGTAGTATCTTTCAGGTCAAATTTTCTTCATCTAAAGGAGTATATGGTATGGAAACTATCCTCACCCCGGAACTGATCTGGATTGCCGCCGGCATCATCCTGTTTCTCTTTGAAATGATGGTTCCCGGGTTTGTTCTGGCATTTTTCGGAGTGGGTGCCTGGTTAACGGCACTACTCTCATGGATCAATGTAACGAATGATGTGGGATCACAACTGCTGGCGTTTCTTCTGACTTCCTTAATCTCACTGATTGCACTCAGGAAAACCCTGAAAGGGTACTTTTACGGCGATGTGACCGAAGAACATCATCCCGGGGAGCTGCTTGAAGATAGCCAGGGGGAGATCGTAGAAGTGATTGAACAGATTAGTCCGAATAAGCCCGGTAAGGTGAAATACCGGGGCTCAAACTGGAAAGCAATTTCACAGGATGATCTGCCGGCAGGTATCACTGCAAGGATTATAAACCGCGATAACATTACCCTGCATGTCAAAAAAATCTCAAATTAAAGGAGTAGTACGATGTCCTTAACAGGCACCATTATCGTCGCTTTATTCATTCTATTCATCTTGATTGTATTATTTAAGACTGCTGTGGTGGTCCCTCAGAAGAATGCCTATATCGTGGAGCGGCTCGGCAAGTATTCCAAAACTCTGGATGCCGGATTACACATCCTGGTTCCTTTTCTTGACAAGGTCGCATATAAGCATACCCTGAAAGAGGAGGCGATTGATGTGGAGGAACAGACGTGTATTACCAAGGATAACATAACCGTTGAAGTGGATGGTATCCTCTATCTCCAGGTGTTTGATCCCAAGCGGGCATCTTACGGCATCGATGATTATCGTTTCGCTGCGAAAAGTATGGCGCAGACCACCATGCGAAGTGAAATGGGAAAAATGGAGTTGGATAAGACATTCGAAGAACGAGAGAAAATCAACGCCCAGGTCGTCGGGGCTGTGGATGAGGCATCTGATCCCTGGGGAATCAAGGTCACCCGGTATGAAATAAAGGATATCACACCACCGGAAACCATCAAGGATGCTATGGAACAGCAGATGCGGGCTGAACGGAAAAAGCGTGCGGAAATTGCGGAATCGGAAGGAGAACGTCAGGCGGCCATCAATATCGCCGATGGAGAAAAACAGAAGGCGATCGCCATATCCGAAGGCGAAAAACAGAGCATGATCAATGTGGCAGAAGGTGAAGCGCAGCAAATCCTGCGAATTGCGGAAGCCACCAGCACCGCCATTGAAAAGGTGGCTGAAGGTATCCGAAAGGAAGGGGGAGACAAAGCGGTGAGTCTCCGGATAGCGGAAGCGTATATTCGTGAATTCGGCAACCTGGCCCGGGAAAATAACACCATGATCATCCCGTCAAACCTCTCCGATATTGCCGGGGTAGTTGCTTCGCTGGGCAAAGTCATCCAGGAGACCGACTCTCAGCCGGAATAATGAACTCAATCTGCAAAGTGGTTTAAAACCGGGCGATTCTTATACTGAGAATGCACGGCCGGACTCTGTATTACCGGAAAAATCAGACTGAATATAATCTCATGGGAAGCCGGCATCTTCTGTTATGCTTGCTTCACATAAATGCTGTCTTGTCTCCGGACACCCTGTAAACAGCTCTTTACGGCAGTCGTCAACAGGTTCGCCCGGCTCCACTCCACCGGATACGCCTGATACTCACAGGGTCGCCAACCCCATCAGCCTCAAGCCGTTCACCATCTCTGCTGGGCAGGCTCTTTCAACATCTCCTCAGAGAGCCCATCCCCGAACTCAACCTGATCCGGTGGATAATCATTCAGAAATATTGCTCCCGTATATCGACCTTCAAAACGCAGTGGAGCACCCGCTGATTCATCACTGAGCGACACATTATTGAATGTCAGTTCGTACACATCTGTGGCGACCATGGCGCGTTTTTCCGAATTTATCTGAACATTGTTCAACTTCAGATTTTTCACGCGGGTAATTCGAGCTCCTACCTCCGCGTTATTCACATGGATATTTTCCAGGGTGATATTTTCCAGCCACTTCTCCGGTAGACCGATCAGGGTGATCGCTTCCGGCACGCCGTCAATCTGGATATCGCGGATATCGATATTCCGGATCAGCGGCGCCGGTCCGGTGACGCCGGGACCGGTATAAAAGGTGTTGAAGTTAATGGCCTGGTTATTGATGTCTTTCATCCGGATGTCCCGGATAAAGATATTCTCAATCACGTTGCCGCGGCCCCGTTCGGTCTTGAACCGGATCCCCCGGTCACTTCCCTCAAAGTAGGCGTTATGGACATAGACATTTTTGATACCACCGGAGGTTTCACTGCCGAACACGATGCCCCCGCTGCCGGTCCGGACTTTGCGTGCTTCAAAATTTCGCACTACGATATCCTCGGTAGGAATATTAATCTGCAGCCCTTCTTCGTTTAAACCGGATTTCAGGACCACGGCATCGTCACCCGTCTCAAAGTGGTTGTACTCCACCAGGATATCTTCGGAAGAGTCCAGGACCACCCCATCTCCGTTGGGCGCCCGGAGACTGTTGACAGTGACATCCCGCACAATTGCCCGTTTGCTGTAGATCAGATGTACATTCCACATGGGCGAATCATTTAGCGTGATGCCCTCCACCAGAATATCTTCCGACTTCCAGAATACCACAAAATTCGGACGCATGCCCTCCATCCCGGATCCCTTGCCAAAATCCCGCCTGGACAGAGGCACCTGCGTCGCACTTGCCCGGTGCTGCGGACGGGCCCATTTCCACCAGTGATCCCCCTGAGCATCCAGGGTTCCGCTGCCGGTAATCGCCACATTCTTCACCTGATTGGCATAAATCAACGGGGAATAGTTATACGTTTCAACTCCCTCGTGCCGGTAATGGACAACCGGGAGGTAATCTTCCTTATCCTTACTGAAGTAAACAACCGCGCCTTCCGCCAAATGAAGATTGATATTGCTCATCAGGTGGATAGGTCCCGTGAGCCACTCTCCCTGGGGGATTAATACCGTACCGCCGCCATTTTGATGGGCTGCCTCAATCGCCAGATGAATGGCACCGGTGATTTTTGCGCTATCACTGTTGGTGATTTCCTGAGCGCCGAAATCACGGATATCGAATGTCTGATCCGGAAATTCCGGACGTTCCAGCCCGGGCATCTCAAACGGCGCCTCGATGGGAGCGATTGCTTCCGGCACTTCTGAAATCTGGGCGAAGGTATATGTGGAACCGGTCACTGCGAGCAGGAACGCGAAGAGAACGTATATTACCGGGTACAACTTGAAATTCCATCGATAATTGCGACTGGGGATGAACATAAAAATCCTTTCTGTTTCACTTGGCATTATGTAAACGTAAAGAACTCTCAGCTCAGTTCGGATGCGACTCTCAGAACCTCCGGACCACGCCGGTTACTGCCGAAACTCCATCGCCTCCAGCTGTTTGAGATCAGGCCGTTCTTTCGCAATAGACAACGACTCATCATACAATCCCTGCAAATCGCCCAGGTCGATATCCGATCCCCGGCGGATAAAAATCGGGATTTTGTAGAGAGGGGTTTCCACGGTGACCGTCTGTCCGCCGCTGAGCACTTCATCGGTATTCCAGGCATTAATCCACCGTTCACCTGCCGGCAGGTAGAGGGAATGTTCAGTAGTGCCCTGCCGCCAGATTGGCGAGACCAGAATATCGCCACCGTACAGATAGGTCTGCCAGTTGTTCCAGGCTTCCCGCTGCTCCGGGTACTCCAGGAATAGGGGCCGGACAATGGGCATCCCCGTCTCGTGTGCTGTCCGGGCGTGTGCATAGGAATAATCAGCCAGATTGGTGTGCAGGATAGCATAAGTCCGCCAGATGGCGATGAGCTCGGTGTCGTAATGCGGTTCGGTCGGGAAATCCCAGAGACCCCGGTCATCCAGCGGTCCGACTTCCATGATAGGAGAGAAACAACTGAAGGCCAGCCACCGGGCAACCACTTCCCGGTCGTCCGGATCGTCGTAACCACCGGTATCGGAACCCCAGATGGGATATCCATTCACCGCACTGCGCAGCTGAGCGATAATAGCCGTGCGAAGTCCCTCCGCTGGAGGCGCAATATCCCCGCCCCAGAACACTCCGTACTGAGGGCTCCCGGTATATCCGGCACGGGGCATCAAAGCAAAGTCATCACCGTGAATTTCCTCCGCTATTTCGTACGCGGATTTGAGATACTCAACCGGATAGTCGTTTCGCAGCTCCCGGGTAGTCCGTCCATCATGGGCGACCACGTCTCTGGACTGAGGCACAATCTCTTCGGAGCGGTCCATCTTGAAACCGTCCACGCCGTCCTCCAGCACCTTCCGGAGTCCCTGGTTCTGCCACCAGGAGCGGGCGTCCGGATTGGTGAAGTCCACCAGGATCCTGCTCCCGCTGAACTGAAGAATCAATTCATGGTAATCCGATAATGACTCAGCATTCCGCACAACCGCTATCAGATCATCCCTCGCTCTTTGTAGTGCTGCTTGATCATCCCGGGGGATTTCTCTGTCTAACAAATTCTCTGCAAAATTCCTTAGGATAAAACCCCTTAATTGTTCTATGGTACTGATTGCATGCCGGGTGAATTCACCCCGCAGGAACGCGAGATCGTTCACCTGGGACGCATCGGTAATGCCGATCGCCGTCATCATTTGCGAGGGGAGTAAATACTCCTGCTTAATGGCTTCCTGTGCCATATCGCCCATCACCCAGGGAGCAGTCCACAGCAGAAACTTCATGCCTTTCTGATGCACCCAATCGACCATCTCCGCCGGATTCGGCAGCCGTTCGCGGTCCCACTCGAAATCGTCATATCCGAACGGACCTGCAGCCCAGGGACGATCCACCCAGTAGACGGAACACGGAACATCCAGTGCCTGCATCATCAGGACGTCTTCCACCAGCATGCTATTATAAGGCGCATTCACCGGAGTACCGTCGTAGTAAGTATCCCGATTATAATGATTATTCCGCCAGTACCAGTGATGAAAAGCCCATTTCGGGGGGACAATGGTTGGGCCGGCTTCCAGCGCATGGGCCTTCACCAGCGAGGCTGGTTCCGGCGCCGTATATAACATTGATCGG
>DATFLS010000489.1:0-2493 GCA_035267465.1 bacterium | reverse complement strand
ATTATCTCTGGGAAGATGCCGGGCATCTCCCGGAGATCGCGGTGAACCGGGAGGGAAGACAGACCCTGCTCACCAACAACAGTCGACAGCTGGAAGAGTACCAGACCGGTTCGGCGCAATTGTATCGCTGGGAGAGCGTGGACGGCGCCGAGATTGAAGGGGTGCTGTTCCTGCCGCCCGGGTTCGAGGAGAGCAGTAAGTATCCGATGATTCTCACCGTCCATGGCGGACCATACGGGCGCTTTCGCCGGGAGTTTTTGCAGTACTACTTTTCACAGCAGTATACCGCCGACGGTTACATCGTGTTTGCGCCAAATCCCCGCGGCAGCAGCGGCTACACCGATGCCTTCGGGAAGGCCATCTGGCATGAGAAGGGCGGTCACATGGGCGGAATTGATTATCAGGACATTATGGCAGGAGTTGATGCCCTCATCCGGGATGGATATGTGGATTCCACCAGGATGGGTGTGACCGGCGGCAGTTACGGAGGATACCTGACGAACTGGATTATCTCCCGGACCGACCGGTTCGCCGCGGCGGTGTCCATGTACGGGATCTTCAGCCTGTTCACCGACTGGAGCAACTCATGGCAGCCCGCCTGGGAGAAAATGTACCTGGGGATCTATTACTGGGAGCAGCCAATCAACCGGGAGCACCCGTATGTGCAATACTCTCCGGCGTTTTATGTGGAGAACATCCGCACGCCTGTTCTCATCATGCACGGCACGGATGATAAATACACCAATCTCTCTAATTCCCAGGAGATGCACCAGGCGCTGAAAACCCTGGGACGCGAGGTGAAGTTTGTGGTCTATCCCAGGGAGGGACACGGCCTCAGCGACGAACCCAATCATCGGCGGGATGTCCTCCTGCGGGCAAAACGATGGTTTGATCAGTACCTGCAGTGAATCCGTCTCTGCATCCGAATGGCATCAATTGCTCACTTTCCATAAATTTGCTCATCATATCCTGGCTTCTATTTGGATAGTGAGGTATTCCTGTATTCGTGAGTGCACTCTAAAAAGCACTTAAAGGGCATTTTAATTTCATATTGTTCATATTGAATTTCCCACTCATAAGTCATTGACTTAGGCATCATTAATTTTCATTGTATTAGTTTCATTCGTGGTTTCTCCCGGGGGGATCCCTCACGGGCTATAGTGGTCCCCTTCTTTCATAGATCAAAAAAAGCTTTCCCGGACTCATGGGAGTGCGTAATTTGGTAGCAGTCTCCAATCACTCGTTTTGTTATTTATGTAGTCTGGATTTGCAAAACGGGTTGTGCGCGTAGTGGAAGTAAAAATATTGACGGGTTTTGTGTGGCGCAGGCTTGAGCGATGTAATTCCTACTCAAGCCGCAATTTCTTTAATTCTGTAAGCAAGAAGGAGGACCTATCGACATGAACGAGCCTACTGCGAAAACGCCTACTCCCGAACAGGAAGCGGGGTCTTCGAAGAAGATCACCAGGCGCGACTTCCTCCGCAGTCTCTCGACTGTGCCGGTATTGGGGGTATTTGGTTATGCGCTGTACAAACAGATTGGCTATGAGCGGGCCGTGCGGGAAGCCAAAGTTGGCGCTCCGGCGCCCCCGGAGAACCAGGAAGAGCTCAATATTGCCCTCCTCGGGGTCGGCGCCCAGGGCGAAGTGTTACTGAATGCCATGCTGAAGATTCCGAACCTCCGGTTCCGGGCGGTCTGCGATATCTGGACGGACTTCCACCTGGCCAGAGCAGTCAACTTATTAACCAGGTATAATTTCGATGTGAACGGCTACGAAGATTATCGGGACATGCTGGAAAACGAACAGGATCTGGATGCAGTAATTATCGCCACGCCGGATTTCTGGCACGCCAGGCATACGGTTGCTTGCCTGGAGGCCGGCATCAACGTGTATTGTGAGAAAGAAATGTCGAATACCCTGGAAGGCGCCCGGCAGATGGTGCAGGCGGCCCGCAACACCGGGAAACTGCTCCAGATCGGGCATCAGCGCCGCAGCCATCCCAGGTATTTGCATAGCTATCACAGATTACTCCGGGAAGCCGGGTTGCTGGGCCGTATCGTTACCGTCAACGGACAATGGAACCGGGGCGTCCAGCCGGACAACGTCTGGCCCCGGCGCTATACTATTCCGCAGGATAAGCTGGAACAGTACGGATTCGAGTCTATGGAACAATTCCGCAACTGGCGTTGGTACAGGGGTTTGGGTGGTGGACCGATCGTGGACCTGGGATCCCATCAGATCGATATCTACAACTGGTTCCTGGAAGCGCGGCCGGTTTCGGTGATGGCCAGTGGCGGACGGGATTATTACGCGGCAGCCACTCATGAATGGGATGACCGGGTGATGGCTATCTTCGAATATGAAACAGCAGACGGCAGTGCCAACGCTTACTATCAGACGCAGACCACAAACAGCAGCCAGGGCTACTTCGAGAATTTCATGGGGGATGAAGGCACGCTGGTGATCTCCGAATCGGAATCCGGCTATCGGG
>DATFLS010000488.1:0-11764 GCA_035267465.1 bacterium | reverse complement strand
TTAAGTGGAGGACTGCTGTCAGAAAGTGTACAGGTGAATGTGAATAAACTCATTTACGCGTATGACCAGGTAATAATTTGCGGGCCGGTGTTTCCTCATGAGGTAGTGGGATTCTCCGGCGGCAATAAATATTTTTTCCCGGGGATTTCCGGTCCCGATGTCATCAACTTCACCCACTGGCTGGGCGCGCTCATCACCAGTGTGGAAATCATTGGCAAAAAGGATACTCCGGTGCGCCGGGTAATCGATCGGGCGGCCTCCATGATAAACGTACCGACGATTTGTTTCAGCCTGGTGGTTCAGGATCGCGGGCTGGCCGGACTTTACATCGGACCGCCTGAAGACTCCTGGCATGCGGCCGCGGATCTGTCCGCGCAGATTCATATCAAGTATGTGGATGAGCCGTTCCGGCAAGTGCTGTCCATTGTCCCGGAGATGTATGACGACATCTGGACGGCGGCGAAAGGGATGTATAAAATGGAGCCGGTGATTGCGGATGGCGGCGAAGTGATTATTTATGCGCCCCATATCACGGAATTTTCCTTTACCCACGGCGATGTGCTGGAGGAGGTGGGGTATCATACCAGAGATTATTTTGTGAAGCAGTGGGAGAAATTCAAGGGATATCCCTGGGGGAATCTGGCCCATTCCACCCACCTGCGTGGTTTGGGAACCTATGATCCTGAAGACGATATGGAAACTGCCCGGATCAAGGTGACCCTTGCCACCGGCATTTCCAGAGAACGATGCGAGCACGCGAATCTGGGATACCTGGATCCGGAAGCCATTGACATCAGCCAGTGGGAAGGACGGGAAGATGAAGGCATCAAGGTCGTTTATAAAGCCGGGGAGACGCTGTACAGGTTGACTGAAGATAGTGTGTGATACAGAATACTCGATGGCATCAAGGAGATATTCCATTATAACACGAAGGAGGAAACATGGCCAAATGTGATATTGGTCTTATCGGCATGGCGGTGATGGGGCAGAATCTGGTATTGAATATGAACGACAGGGGATATTCTGTGGCAGTGTTCAACCGGACTGTCAGCAAAGTCGACGATTTTATCGAAGGACCGGCAAAGGGCCGGGATACCATTGTGGGAACCCATTCGCTGGAGGAATTCATCGATGCGCTGGAGCGTCCGCGCCGGGTGATGCTGCTGGTGAAAGCCGGGAAACCGGTGGATATTTTTATTGATAAGATTCTGCCGCTGCTGGACGACGGGGATATCATCATTGACGGGGGGAACAGTAATTTTCATGATACAATCCGGCGAACGGAATACGTGGAAGAGCAGGGTAAACTGTATATCGGGACCGGAGTCTCCGGCGGCGAGGAAGGGGCCAGGCACGGTCCCAGCATCATGCCCGGTGGCAGTCCCGAAGCCTGGGAACACGTGAAACCTATTCTCCAGGATATCGCCGCCAAAGTCGACGGCACGCCCTGCTGCGATTGGGTCGGTGAAGGGGGCGCCGGCCATTTTGTGAAGATGGTGCACAACGGGATTGAATACGGCGACATGCAGCTCATTGCCGAGGCGTATTTTATGATGAAGACCATCGGGATGGAACCGAAGGAGATGTCCGAAGTGTTCGGCCGGTGGAATGAAGGAGTGCTGGACAGTTATTTAATCGAAATCACCAGAGATATTCTCGCCAAAACCGATGAAGAAACCGGTCAACCCCTTATCGATGTCATCATGGATGCGGCTGGACAGAAAGGAACCGGGAAATGGACCGCCATCACCGCATTGGAGCTTGGTCAGCCGCTGACGTTGATTGCGGAAGCCGTTATGGCCAGGTTCCTTTCTGCGCTGAAAGAAGAGCGGGTGAAAGCGGAAAAAATCCTGGACGGACCGGCTCCGGAATTCAGCGGGAATAAGGAGGAATTTCTCGATGACCTCCACTATGGATTATATGCCAGCAAGATCTGTTCATACGCCCAGGGATACCAACTGATGCGCCATGCGGCGGATGAATACGGCTGGAACTTGAATTACGGCGGCGTCGCCATGATGTGGCGTGGCGGATGTATTATCCGCAGCCAGTTTCTGGGACGCATCAAGGAGGCGTTTGACGAACAACCGGATATTGTGAATCTGCTCCTGTACGATTACTTCAAGGAAGCCATCGATGAGGCACAGCCCGCCTGGCGACGGGTGGTTAAACGGGCGGTGGATCTCGGAGTGCCCGCGCCGGCCTTCAGCACGGCCCTGGCCTATTATGACGGCTATCGCAGCGCGCGGCTGCCCGCAAACATGATCCAGGCCCAGCGCGATTACTTCGGTGCGCATACCTACGAACGGTTGGATAAACCCCGGGGTAAATTCTTCCATACCAACTGGACCGGCCGGGGGGGTGACACAACCGCAGGCTCATACGAGGCCTGACCGTAAAAAATCCTCCCTCCTGCCGGATGTGGAAGGGCAGAGCGTCACCCGGAGATTGGCGGATACCTCTGGCACAACAGGCGAGTGCGCGATGAGATTCGGTCGCTGAAATTTCACCAGAATAAAGCGGAGTCCGCAGATATTGTCTCATCAACCGATTGTGTGCGTGGTCAAATACTAAGTAAAGGTCACCCAAGTGAACGCAAAGATTCTGATCTCGTCTGAGAAGTTGCAGGCAGTAATCGATGAGTACCGGGATATTTTCGAAGAGCATAATCTGGATATTGTACTGCCGCCTGTGGAAGGCCGCCTGGAAGAGGAAGAGCTGCTGCCCTGGATCGGAGACATCGAGGGGGCGATTATCGGTGACGACCGATTCACAGAACGGGTCCTCCGGAATGCTCCCAGGCTGCAGATGATCTCCCGGTGGGGCACCGGGATCGACAATATTGATCTGGAGACCTGCGAGGAGCTGGACATTACCGTTACAAATATCCCGGAAGCATTCACAACGCCTGTCGCCGATACCGCCCTGGCGTTCATACTGAGTTTTGCCCGGCAAATTCCCTGGGCTGACGAAGCTGTCAGAAATGGAAAGTGGGAAACCGTTCCGGCCAGATCGCTGAAAGAATCGGTGCTGGGTGTGATCGGAGTCGGCAGGATCGGCAAGGCCATCCTGAGACGATCAGCCGGCTTCGAAATGACCCTGCTCGGGAATGACATTAACTCTGTGCGGGATGGAGTGCTTGATGAAATCGGCGTGAATATGGTTTCCAAAGAGGCCCTGTTTCAACAGGCGGATTTTATCTGTGTAAGCTGTGACCTGAATCCCACCAGCAGAAAGATGATTGGCTGGCACCAATTTGAAATGATGAAGCCCGGAGCAGTCCTGATTAATATTGCCCGGGGAGAGATCATCGACGAGGAAGCGCTGGTGGAGGCTCTGGACACGAAGCAGATCGCCGGAGCCGGACTCGATGTGTTCGAAGCGGAACCTTTGCCGATGGACAGCCCTCTCCGTACAATGAACAACGCGCTGCTCTCACCCCATAACGGACACAGCAGTGAGATGGCCCACGAGAGCACCCACATAACCGCCATCCGGAATCTGCTGGAGGGCTTGCATCTGTCAGATAACTCCGGGAAGTGAATCGGTATCCTGGTCGTTGTTGATACGAGAGCAGAACGCAATAATTTGGAGTAATCTCAGAGCAGGTAAAGATAGAAGGGAAGGAGAGGAGAATGGCTCTCAACATCAAATCGTCCAAGGATTGTGAATTCGATTTGCTCTCGTTGGGAGAGTGCATGATCCGGCTGAGTCCTCCCGGGCATCAGCGGATAGAGCTGACGCCGTATTTCGAAGCATATGCCGGTGGCGGCGAGTATAACGTGGCCTATGCGCTTTCCCGTTATGGCTTACGAACCGGATGGATCGGTCGGCTGGTCGATAATCCGCTGGGACATTTTATCCGGAATCATGCCCGGGCCAGCGGCATGGATTTAAGCGAGGTGATCTGGGTTCCCTATGATGGATCGGGACGAGCTGATCGGATCGGCCTGAACTTTACCGAAGTGGGGACCGGCGTTCGCTCCAGTGTCACCATGTATGATCGCGGCCACTCGGCAACATCGCATATGCAGCCCGGACAGATCGACTGGGAACGCATTTTCAATGAACGCGGGGTTCGCTGGTTTCATCTGGGCGGCATATTTACGGCGCTGAGCGAAGGGTGTTCAGAAGTAGCAAAAGAAGCGATGCGGGCGGCGCACAAGGCCGGTACCGTCGTCAGTTATGATTTGAATTTCCGGAGTAAACTTTGGTCCAGCGAACAGGCGATTAAAACTACCAGACCACTGGTCCAGTACATCGATGTCCTCATTGGAAACGAGGAGGATTTCGAAAAGGTGCTCGGCTTTGAGATCTCTGGGACAGATGAAACCTACAAAGATCTGAAGGTGGAAAATTATAAGCAGATGGTGAGTGAAGTGGTGGAAGCGTATCCGAATGTGGAACTTGTGGGCACCACGCTCCGTGAGGTCATCAGTGGCTTGCTGAACAATTGGTCCGCCATGTTTTACTATGAAGATGAGTTCTTCGAATCGTTCAGGTACGAAAACCTGGAAATCGAAGATCGGGTGGGAGGTGGAGACGGTTTCTGCAGCGGGATGATTTACGGATTTCTCCAGGGAATGGAGCCGCAGGATATCGTGAATTTCGGTGCAGCACACGGTGCTCTGCTCCAGTCCACGCGCGGGGATACCAGTATGCTCACCCTGGACGAAGTGCAACATACCATGGAGGGCGGATCCGCCAGGATTAAACGCTGAAAGCACCGGAACAGGACAAGTGCTTACAAGTTCTGTCAAGTGCTGACAAGTTCTCGCAAGAAACGGCTGTTAGACAATCGGAGCTGGTTCGTACTTTGTTGTACCCTTATGAGATTTCATTTGCCCCAAAACCTTCACCCATATCTCCGTGGGTCGGGCGGTATGGATTTTGAAATATTGAGTATTGATTATTGGAGTTTTGATTCTTGCCTTCTTGAGTTCTTGTCTTCTCTTCTTCTTGCCTTCTTGTATTCTTAAACTCTTGCGCACTTGTGAGCACTTGCCAGCACTTGTGAGCACTTGCCAGCACTTGTGAGCACTTGCCAGCACTTGTGAGCACTTGTGAGCACTTGTCAGCACTTGTGAGCACTTGTCAGCACTTGTCAGCACTTGTCACAGCACTTTCTACCCCAGCCATCCGCGGGATTCTCATCTTCCTTACCGGAGAGGTCGGTCTTCCTCCCCGGGTAAAAGTAATTCCTGCAACCTACCTGGTCTTTGCAGCAGATTTCGCAGAGAACCCTGAATGCAGCTGAAGCCGGCGCCCTCCCGAAGGTTTGATTCGTGATGTGCTTGATGGTTTCGGGAAAGTTTTCTTCGATTTCGGTTTGTATACGTTGAACTATTGTTGAAATTGCTTAACTTTTGCATCTACCAGAAGAAAATAACAACGGGAGAATTCAGATGGGAATTTCCGGAACGTATGATGTGACTATTGTCGGGGGCGGCATGATCACTGAAGACCAGATTTTACCCTCCATTTACCATCTGCAGAGAACAGGGTATGTGAAGGACATTTCCATTTGTGCGTTAAACAGTCCGCCCCTGCAGCAGCTGGCTAACAACACCGATCTGCAGGAAGCCTTTCCTGGTCAATCCTTTACTCCTCATCCGGATCTTTCGGAATCGCCGGACAACATGTTCCCGGATCTGTATAGGGAAGTGATTGGGGATATGGGTTCCCGGAATATTGTGATTATCGCGCTCCCGGATCAACTGCATTATCGTGGTGTAATGGATGCGCTCAACGCGAACCAGCACGTGCTGTGTGTGAAGCCGTTGGCGCTCAAACACGAACACGCAGAAAGTATTGCGGAGCTGGCGTATGAGCAAGGTCTGTTCGTCGGCATCGAATACCACAAGCGATTTGACGACCGGGTGGGAATGGCCCGCGCAAAATATCGCCAGGGCCATTTCGGGGAATTCCGCCTGGGAATGGCCACGCTGATAGAGCCCTGGTACTACCGGGACTCGAATTTTCAGAATTGGTGTACTACCGAAAATTCAGACATGTTCACCTACATCGGGTGCCATTACATCGATCAGGTCCACATGATTACCGGTTTGCTCCCAACGGAGGTTTCTGTGAAGGGGATAGTGGAGGAATATCCGAACGGCAACAGGGGTTTTCTCTGGACCGACGGCCGGGTGGTCTGGGAGAACGGCGCCATCCTGACCCTGTTGAATGGCATGGGATATCCGAACGCGGGCGCCGGCGGCAATTCGCAGGGACTCTGGATGTTCACCCAGGGGGAAACCGAAGGCGGGATCATCTTCCACGACGATCAATATCGTGGGGTAAAGCACTCGTATATCCATAAAGGCGATCATCCCGGCGATTCGTACTATAATGAGCCGAGCCCCGATTACTTTAAATTAATCGAGCGTGGCGGCGAGGGCCTCACTCCTGTCGGATACGGCTACCGGAGTATCGAGGGGATTATTACGGCAATCGACCGGGTGGACTCGCACACATCGGATGCCGATGATTCTGCGGCATTGAAGCAACGACAGGAAATGATCCGGACCATCGATGAGGAAGGGATCATTGCGACGCCTGCCAACAGCGCTTTTAACGAACTGCTGATCGAGGCGGGGCGAAAGTCCATTCTGCACGACGGCAGAGATGTGGTGATTGAGTACGGCGACACGCCGCAAATCCGGTTTAAGGAATTGTCAGAGTATACATCGTATTCGGAGTAAATTTGACAATACTCGAATGAAGAGAATCATAAACAGGTAATTGTTAGGTCAAAGAACGGAGGAATTGATGGCGAGTTATCATCGGGAGCCACAGCAAGTTGATCGAATCGAAACCAAGTATCGCAGGATTCAAACGGATTTGCCGGTGCCTGAATCGATCCCGATCCTGGAACGGTCGGAACAATATGAACCGAGATCCATGTTGGGCCAACCGCCCATCGTCTGGGACAAAGCGGAGGGATTCCAGGTGTATGATCGCTGGGGGAATGTCTGGCTGGATTGG
Source organism: bacterium (assembly GCA_035267465.1). Taxonomy (GTDB): domain Bacteria; phylum Fidelibacterota; class JAANXI01; order JAANXI01; family JAANXI01; genus DATFLS01. The sequence goes on along the minus strand of DATFLS010000488.1, from coordinate 4,777 downwards.
TCGGCCGGCGTGCTGGTTATGAACGCGGGGCATGCTCATCCGGCTATCCGGGAGGCGGTGCAGGAGCAGGTCGATAAGCCGCTGCTGGCAACCTATGTTTTCATGCACGAGAAACGCGCGGAACTGGCCGAGTTGCTGGTGTCGTTGACTCCGGAGAAACTCACCAAAGTTTTTCTGCTTTCCACAGGATCCGAGGCGACCGAAAATACCATTAAATTGGCGCGGACGTACGGCATCCAGCAGGGCGGCCGGGAGAAGCACGTGATCGTGGGTTTCGATAACGCGTTTCACGGACGGACAATGGGGGCGCAGATGGCCGGCGGAATGCAGTCTCAAAAGGATTGGATCGTCAACCTGGATCCGGGATTTATCAGCGTGCCTTTTCCGGATGGCTTTCATTGCGAAGATCGCAGTTTCGACCTTTTTCTCAAGACGCTTGACCAGAACGGTGTGGATCCGAAAAATATCGCCGGGATTATTTTCGAACCATTCCAGGGAGTCGGTCCCTTTTTTATGCCGGTGGAGTATGCACAACAGCTGGAAGCCTTCTGCCGGGAACATGATATCCTCATTATCTGTGATGAGGTGCAGTCCGGATTCGGACGGTCCGGCAAGTGGTTCACATTCGAGCACTATGGGATCACTCCTGACTTGATTGCCTGCGGCAAGGGGATCTCTTCCTCCCTGCCCATTTCTGCTGTCATCGGCCGGGAAGATGTGATGAATATCTATAAACCGGGGAGTATGACGTCGACCCACTCGGCGAGTCCGCTCCCGGTAGCGGCGGCAGTGGCCAATATCCGGGCAATGCAGGAGGAGAATATCGTAGAACATGCCGCCGAAATGGAATCGGTCCTGGCCCCGTCGTTATTTGAAATTCAGGAAAAATATCCGGACAGGATTGGGGCGGTCAATATCAAAGGGCTGGTGGCTGGAATGCAGATCGTGAAGCCAGGATCCAAACAAGCCGATTCTGACACGGCACATGCCATCAATGAAAAATGCTTTCAGATGGGATTGTTGATGTTTGCCCCGGTGGGCACCGGCGGCCAGTGCATTAAAATTGCACCTCCGCTCACCACTCCCGAAGACGCCCTTCGAGAGGGAGCGCTGGTGCTTGTTGAGGCGAGCGATGCTATCCTGAGCTAAAACCGACCGGCTCGGAATCCGGAAAGGAGGCACCCGATAGTAGGGCATTATTCCTTGATTTCCCGGTTGGCTCAGGAGTAGATTTCAGTTTAATTATTGCAGCATACCAGGTTGAACACAAACACTCCGTGAGAGTGCACTCTTCTCCGGAGAACATTCGCAGATCGTATGGAAAGGACAGAGGTCTTATGATCGGTTTAAACATCATTGATATACTGGTGATTATTGTATATTTCGTCGGGATTACGGCACTCGGTGTCTGGACGAGGAACCTGATTGAGTCCTCGGATGACTATTTTATGGGTAACCGGCGGTTTGGCAAATTTCTGATGATCATGCAGGGATTTGGCGTCGGTACGCACACGGATCAGCCGGTGTCGGTCTCGGGCGCCGCCTACACTGCGGGACTGGCCGGTATCTGGTATCAGTGGCTCTGGATGTTCACCACCCCCTTCTATTGGTTGATCGCTCCTATTTACAGACGTCTGCGATATGTGACTATGGCAGATTTTTTCGAGGAGCGCTATGGCAAGGGACTCGCGATTTTCTATACCATCATGGGGATGATCTTTTTCTGCATGTTCATCGGTCTCATGCTCAAGGGTACCGGGATTACCATTGAAGGAATTACCCAGGGAGCATTGTCCGAGGAGTTAGTGATATTTATTGCCACCGGGTTATTTGTCCTGTACGGGTTGGCTGGCGGGCTTATCGCAGCTGCTGTCACCGATGCCATCCAGGGGGTGCTGATCCTGATACTCAGTTTTATGCTGATCCCGTTCGCCCTGGAGGCGGCCGGCGGAATCGAAGCCATTCACCGGGGACTCTCCCCTGAAATGTTCAATCTGGTGGCCGCGGAGGAAATCACGCTGTTGTTTATTATCATGGTCGTCGTGAACGGCCTGTTCGGTGTGACGGTTCAGCCGCATCATATGGCCATTGGCGGGGCAGGGAAATCAGAGATGGCCAGCCGCTCGGGCTGGACGTACGGCAATTTCATGAAACGATTTGCCACCATGGGATGGGCGTTTATCGGCGTTTTCGCGGCCTTTCTGTATCCGGATCTGATCTTTGAAGAACGGGAACTAGCCTTCGGGATTATTGCCGGGAATCTCCTGCCGGTGGGCTTTGTGGGACTGATGGTCGCGGCGCTGGCGGCAGCGGTGATGTCCAGCTGTGATGCGTTTATGGTGCATGGCTCCGCACTCTACACCAGAAATGTTTATCTCCGGTATCTGAACAAGGATGCTTCCCAACAGGATATGTTAAAAGTCGGCCGAATCGCCTCGTTAGTTATCGTGGTGGGCGGACTGATGTTCGCGTTTCTGTTTCCCAGTGTCATCAAGGGACTGCAGGAGATGTGGAAATATACCGCCTACCTGGGTGTGGCGTTCTGGTTCGGCGTGGTCTGGAAAAAAGCCAACCGGTATGGCGCTATTGCCAGCGTCCTTTCGATGGCGGGCGTTTCAGCCATTACCAATTATATTTTCGGATGGACCCTCCCGTACCAGATTCTGGCCTATCTGCCCGTCGGAATCATCGTGATGTGGGTGGTGAGTTACTTTACCAGGCCGGAACCCAAAGAAAAACTCCGACAGTTTTACATGCTGCTGGATACGCCGGTCGGTGAGGAACAGCGGCTGAAGGATGCCGGAGTGGAAATCAAACTGGAAGGGGTGTCGGAGAAGAAAAAACCACGGAAGAAACGCTCCCGGCTGGAGGAATTCATTCCGGAGGATGAGGAGGAAGACGGATTGATCCTGGTCGATTTGATGGATCTGAACAAAAAATTCTCATGGAAACGCTACCGGGTGGATATCCTGGGATTTCTGGCAGCAGCCGGGATTGTGATATTTCTGCTGGCATTGATGCTGATCCTGGCGCAGGTAGGTGCATAACTACTCATAAGGATGAGGATATCAAATGGCGAGAATTGCATATCCCGGATTATGAAAGATAAGAAGCAATGAAATAGGAGGAGAATTATATTTGACAAGAAGTCGGGTACGGTAATCCATCGGAAAAGATCTGCAGTAGTTCGATAGAATATCTTGAACCGGGATTAATCATGTTTGGTGAAAACCAAATATGAGAATTATACAAGAAAATCGATCAAATTTATTAACAAAAGGAGAGTTGAGATTACTTACGAACGATTTTGAGTAGTGAATTTTAAACAGAGAGGGAAATTATTTCTATGAATAATGCACTTTTCAAACAGCGGTTGAATCAATTTGCAGACAAAGGGGAATTGACAGCCTTTAACCTGGCTACCGTGATGGAAGGATTACAGATCGTTCAGGATCTGCATTCACAAAACACCGGAACCGAGGTGATTGAACAAAGAGAGGGTGAATATAAAAGCTGGGATCCGGAGATCTTAAAGGTGGATATAGAATGTGAAAATCAGTATCGGCGTCGGCTGGAGGAGAGAGGATCTCCGGTTGTGATGTTGTCAGAGGAAGCGGGCAGAGTGGACATTAATGAGAACTCAGCCGGAGAAAAACTATTTTGTGTATGTGACCCTTTTGACGGGAGCTATTTATTTAAAAGAGGTATCCCCGATTTCTGGTACAGTTCACTTTCATTTTACGGTGTCGATTTCAGTCCGAAAAGTTGTGTGGTGGGGGATTGTACACATCACACTCTGGCTTTCGCGAACCAGGAGGGGGCTTTCATTGGGTCCTTGCAGGAGAATACCCTGGCAAATGAGTTTAAACTGGACCCGACATATAGGGATCAGATGGGGAGATCAGAAGTGACGGATATGGAGGAAGCCAGTATCGAATCGTATGGTATGAAACCTCAAAAGTATCTCATCCCGCTCGTTTCACAGTACGAGGATCTACTTCGCCCCTTTAAATTTTATCTCCCCAATGGAGGCCCGTATGGATTTGTGGACGTTGCCGAGGGGAAAATTGATGTGTATTTCGCAGTACAACAGCCATTTGTTGATGTCTTTTCAGGAATATATATTGCGGAGCAGGCAGGACTTATGGTAACTGATTTCGAAGGAGAGTCCGTCCGGTTTACGGACGATCCAGAAACAATGCATAATGTAGTGGTAAGTACAAATTCTACTCTGCATAATAAAGTCCTGGAGCAGTTGAGTTCCCAGTAATTCCGATAAGAAACGGTATCGTCTAAATCCGATGATAAAAGAACACTGAGTAGATGGGATATTTATAATTCTTAAGATGTTACTAAGAAAGTTCTCATTACTTTCAGGCGTAAGAAGATCTACATTATAAGTTTCCTATGAAATCGTCCATGGAAATAAAGGAGATATAAATATGTCTGAATCTGAGGTTATAAAATTAGCCCAAATACCGCGTTCCGAAATTAAGGAACAGCTGACCGTGGAATACTATTTTGATTTCAGGGGTCATCCGTTCAGACATCAGGATCTTCTGCTGGATCCGGAGGTGAATTCGGTTATTGCCGTATTGGAGCGCATTCATTCTTATGCCAACACCTGGCTGGAGAGGTCGATTTCGGATAGGTGGACTGACAACCATCTGACTAAAATCACTGCCGATACCTATCAAGGGAATTCCAAAGGATATTTCAAGATTCTGGTTGAGGACGAAGCCGTGTTCGATCCCGGCTATGTTGTTGGTGTTGCACG
>DATFLS010000487.1:0-5584 GCA_035267465.1 bacterium | reverse complement strand
TCAGATCCCTGGGACGCACTCCCAGTGCATTCAATGCGTTTGCCACTTCACCCACCGTGACGCTCTCCTGCAGCACTTCGACCGAGTTGATGTCTTCCTGTACCTGCATTTGCGCATCGGGGACGACTGCGGTCTGTCCCTGCTGACTGAACGCGGGAGGCTGTGAGATGATCGGTGTCTGCTGAATCTGAACCGTGAGATTCCCATGGGAGATAGCGGCGGCACTGATTCGCACATCGGTTCCCACCACAATAGTGCCGGTACGCTCGTTAATTACGACGCGGGCCGGGACATCTACTTCCACTTCGATTTGCTCCAGTTCAGCGAGAAAGGAAACCGGATTGTCCAGCGGGGCCTGAGTGGGAACGTTAATAGCAACCGTGGATCGATCCACAGGCTGGGAGAGATTCTGATTAAAATGCTGATTAATGGCTTCGGAAATATTCAACGACGTGGCAAAATCCGGAGTATTCAACGCCAGGGAAATAGAGTTATTCTCCACATAATTCACCCGACGCGACCGTACCATGGTTGCTCCGGACGTCACAACGCCCACCTGGGTATGGTTTCTGGAGATGCGGTCGCCAATGCCGGATTCGGCCATGAATCCTCCCACAGCCAGCTGACCCTGGGCATGAGCGTAAATTTCACCATCCGGTGATGTTAACGGAGTGAGAAGCAGCGTGCCACCCTGCAAACTCCGCGCATCACCGATACTCGAAACTGTCACATCGATCTTCTCCCCGGATTCGATGAAGGGCGGGACCATTCCCGTTACCATAACGGCTGCGACGTTCCTCAATCGCAGGTCCCGGGGATCGATGGTCAACCCGAACCGCTCAAGCATGTTCGCTGCAGATTGCGAAGCGATCAGAGCAGTGCGGATGCTGCGATCACCGGATCCGTCGAGCCCCACTACCAGGCCGTAGCCGATAACCTGCATATCCGACAGGCCAACCACCTTGGTAATATCCTTCACTCGGCTGGGCGCTCCGAACAGGCCAGTGTATAAGAACATGCTAATCAGTAAACCTGAGAAAAATATCCGTATCTTCATAGCTAAAATATCCAGTTGAGTACGCGACGTAATATCCCGGGTTTATGCGCAGCCTCTACAATGCCACGACCTTCGTACATAATGTCGGCATCCGCCACATTATAGGAATAAATCGTGTTATCCGGCTGGATATCTCTGGCGCGCACAACCCCGGTTAACGTCATGATTTGTTTTTCATTATTCACATCCAGCACCCGGGTCCCACTGACCTGATATATGCCCATGGAGAGCACTGAATCAATTCGTACGGTGATTTTACTCTTAAGCGAACCGGTCCGCGAGTTCGACCCGGATCCGCTGTATTCGTTGTCAACCTGACCGCTGAAACCCAGGTCAGGGAAATAATCCATCAGAGCACCGCTGGCCGACGCGGAAGCACTGGAGGCATCACTGGACCGGGTCTTGGTGTTAGCCTTGTTTTGCGCCTCGGTGAACTCAACAATCAAAACCGTTAACAGATCACCCGGTGTTCGTGCCTTGTGGTCGGAATAGATCGACTGAAATGTCTGTGCCTGTACAACCGGAAATGCACAACCAACAATGATCAAAAATGCAATAATTCTTTTCATAACACCTTTGTGAGATCCACTTTCACAGTATTATTATCTTCCACCTCCCCGACAACTATCTTCCCGCTCTGGATGTCCCGTACTCGCACCTTCTCCTGCAATCCTGCCGATTCAATCGCCTTGCCCTGGCTTTCAATCCTCACGCCCCCATGTTCAACCAGCAGATTCACCCGGTCACCGGGATGAATGACCTGGACTTTTCGAATCATGTTCGACAGCACAATCTCACCTGCATCCATATGGCGAACGGCTTCGATATCTGTGACCTGCGTTTCCTGGGAAATGGCCGAACGCGCTTCGCGCATATCCAATGGCCGTTCCTCCATACTGGTGTTTTTTGCAGTCAGGATGGTACCGGGATCAATAGTCTCTGTGGCTACCAAGACAGTTTGATACACAGCGACTTCCAACAGCAACGAGAATGCCTGCCGGTAACTTCCGTTTAAAAATATGCCTCGAAGCGCAAATCTCCCCGGGAGGACATCTATACGATCGGGAAAGTCAATCTCATAGGGATCGCCCGGAAATATTGTAAAGGTTGGATCGTTGATATAGGACCATTCAATTTTTCCGGGATGTTGGTCCTGCAAAAAGCGTGTAATACGTTCTCCCAAAATTTGAGGTGAGATTTGCGCTTCTTCGGCATATAATTGTATCGGAAACTCTCCCCGGATATCGACATCAGCGTCCACGCCGGCGTTAGCCAGACTCCGCTCCACCTGGAACTCATATACATTGTAGGTGCTGCCGGGAGACCGAAACCTGGCAAGGGGAATGGATGCGATGTTATTCGCTATCCGATCTGTCGTGTTCTGAACGGCGAACACATCTCCTACCTCGACACTTGAGGTCCTGAGGGAGATTGCTTCCTCCTGGAGCGGGATCAATGTAATCGGCTGAGCCGGCAGCATCGAACCGATCGCCAGGAAGGTCGTTAGCAGCATTCCGGAACAGATGTTCGACAGACCAGACATTTTATAGGTTACCGTTTCAGATTATTAATGGTCGACAACATTTGCTCGGAGGTGGAGATCACCTTGGAGTTAATTTCGTATGCTCGCTGGGCCATGATCATCTCCACCATCTCGTTCACCACCTGGACGTTGGAGGATTCCAGATATCCCTGCATGAGAGTTCCTGCCTTCTCTTCACCCGGATTGTAGATCTCCGGCCGACCGGAAGCTACAGTCTCGCGATACAGGTTCCCGCCCAGACTTTCCAGGCCTGCCGGATTCACAAAGGTGGCGAGTGTGAGCTGGCCAACCTCGATAGGTTCGGGATCCCCCGGAACCAAAACGCTGATAATGCCGTTTTTCGCGATATTCACATTGGTTGCTTCCCGCGGGATCACAATGCTCGGCTCAATGACGTACCCTTCTGAAGTACACAGTGTCCCATCCGCCGACACTTTTAAACTTCCGTCTCTGGTGTAGGCATAGGTCCCATCCGGCCGTTCAATCTGCAGGAAACCATCTCCCTGAATGGCCACGTCCAGGGCGTTTTCTGTGTGCTGGAGCTCCCCCTGAGAGAAGCTCTTCTGCGTTGCGATAGGCCGGGTTCCATACCCCACCTGGAGCTGGGTTGGAGTATAGCGCTGTAGATCTTCAGAGAGACTGGTTGCTCGTAATGTTTCATACAGCAGGTCCTGAAATTCCAGCGAACTTCGTTTATACCCGGTGGTATTCACATTGGCCAGATTATTGGCAATGACATCGATATACATCTTCTGTGCGGTCATACCCGTTGATGCGGTTTTCAGCGCTCTGATCATCGTGTGTTCCTCTTACGTTTTATTGAAGTCGTCCAATTTCATTTGAGGCCAGTCTGTCGATGCCATCAATCGTTCTGAGCATTCTCTGATTCGATTCAAAATCCCGCTGCAGAGAGATCATTTCAGTGATGGATGAGATGGGGTCGGCATTACTTTTCTCCAGATAGCCCTGCAAGATATCTCCATGGTCTTCTTCCGCTTCCACAGCCGGAAACATGAACCGGCTGTCTCCCAATCGGTCGACCTGGTCCTGATCGGTAATTCGGACAATCCGTAACCGATCAATAAATTCGCCGTCCAGCATGATGTAACCTGCCTTCGACACCTGCACCTGGCCCTCCTCGTCCAGCCAGATCGGACCGCTCTCTCCCATCACGTACTGACCGGTATTCGTCACCAGATACCCATCCGCGTCTCTGTTAAAATTGCCATTCCGGGTATAGGCGACCCCGTCACCATCCCGGATCACAAAGAACCCCGGCCCGTTAAACCCAACATCCAGCGGATTTTCGGTTTCTTGCAACGCGCCCTGAGAGAAATCCATTTTTTCCCGCTCTTCAAGCCGCAGCTGACTATCGAAATATCGCTGGTTCGGGGCACGTGAAAGCAGATCCTCGAGAATATTACTGAAGTAGAGATTCCGTTTGAAACCCGGGGTGTTCACATTCGACAAGTTATTGGCGGTGATCTCCAGCTGCCGCATCCTGCTGACCATACTGGCCATTACCGCATGAATATTCTGCATTATGCTGTTCTTCCTCCTCACCACAGGCATTTTGTACACCAATGCCACTTTTCTCAGGATTGTATCTTAGCTCAGTTACTTCAGAAACAAACACAATGCCAAGTGCGGTGTGAACCGGCACATTCTTGTAAACCCTCCGATTTCAGGGAATTTCGGGCGAGGTAGCCTGTAACAAGCACTGATGAACCCAACAGAAGGGGGGAAATAATTTCAATCATATACGAAAAGAAGGGAGGATTTTTCCGTATACTAACTGAGATAGGACTTTGCTTCCTGGATAGTATGAAATATTTTCACCGTTTCTGTCTCCCGGAACGACCGGAAGGATTCGGTGACTATCTTGGAGTTGGTGACAACACACAGCTTGATCCCGAGTTTTGTCTGGTAGTTGGTGACCTGCCCCAGATACTCCAGTTCGTTATAACTAATATCACTGAGGGCAGTAAAATCGAGCAGGAATTTTTTCATTCCCTGCCGTTTCTGAATGATAATCCGATGCAGCATCTCGCGGCCGGCGTAGTTACTCAGGGTCTGTTTGCGCCGCAAAATAACGATCAAATCTTCCATGGATTCCTGCACGAGATTCACACCGAAATAACTGTTTAGCACCTCCACCAATTTATTATCGGTTTTAGTGAAAATAATGAGCCGCTCAAAACCCGAATTGCTGACTTGCTTATAGACATCTTCGGACTGCCGTCTTTGTGAAAACAGGTAATATCGCAGGTTCCCCCCGCCCAGGGTATCCTGACATCGTTTGAGGATCCCGTAGGAATCGGTCTCATATTCAGGATAGTTGATGAGTACGAAATCCGGATCCCAATCAATGATTAGCGAAATAAGGTCTGAACTATTCACGACCTGCTTCATTTCATAGGAATTCTGCAAATTACCCAGGAACCATTGGTATAAATCTTCCGATTCACTCATCAGTACAATCCGGTATACACTCTTAGCCTGGGAATCTTCTCTGTTCTGATTGCGCTGCTCCGGAACACTCGACCAGATGTCAATGACTCTTTCCAAAAATTTTTCTTCAGAGATGGTGCTGGAGATCACGGTTGGTTCTTCGGTGTTCTTTTCGGCGATCCGTAACACAGGGATCTGCTTCCAGTTGGAGCTGGTCCGGATCTTTTGCTCCATCTCTGAAGCCGTGAAAACCTTCAAATTATTATCCAGGATAATCATGTCCGGTGTACTTGTTTCCAGTAACCGCAAGCCCTCCAGAGAACTGGGCGCCTTGATCGATCGGATCCGGTTTTCCTGCAAAAACCGGTGGAACCTGTTCTGCGTGATTCGATCGCTGGACACCACCATCACTATGGAGGGTAAATCAATACTATCCTCCGGTATCACCTTACTTCCGGAAGGTTTTCGGGTGGTGGATTTGCCGTTCTCTCTATCACCGAGAATACTATTCACTTTTTCCCGCACGACTTGCA
>DATFLS010000486.1:0-7538 GCA_035267465.1 bacterium | reverse complement strand
TGTCTCCGCAATATCAGCTATTGGGGCTTGCGCACTGCTGATTCGGCAGCTTCTCGTGCTTCCGCCTCCTGTCTTACTTCTGTCGTAGTTTTCGTAGTCTCTTTTATATCGGCAAAAGATCTGATATGTTCCAGTACCTTTCGGTCGAGCAGGTCTTCGCGCAAGCGCCCTTTATACTGCTCATTCCGATAGAGATTTTGAATGGCTTCCCGGTTTTCCTCAGGGTAACTCTCGGCAACTTCCTGTATCCTGGCCTCCAGTTCCTCCTCTTCCACCTGCAGGTCTTCCCGTTCAATAATCTGTTTTTTAATGAGTTGCCACTTCAAATTATAAATGGCATCCGCCCGGTAATTCTGTTTGAACACTTGCTCATCGATATTCGGAGGACTCCCGCTCTGGGAGGCCTGTCGGCGTTTCACATCCTCCATGAGCATCTCGAGATAATTTTCAATCATCGAATCGGGTAATTCCGTATCACACTGCGAGACAAATTTCTGGGCAATACGCTGGGACAACTGATCATTGGCATCCTGATCCAGTCGATTCTGGATATTCTTCTGAATCTGCTCGCGTAATCCGTCATAAGTTTCCGCCTCGCCCTGCACTTTTTCTGCAAACTCATTGTTCAGCTCCGGCAGATTCTGTTCTTCCACATTTTTCACTTCCACATTATAATACTCAATTTCATCCCCCTCGTCCTGGGGCTGCACCACAATTTGCCGGGTATCACCTTTTCTCGCTCCCCTGAGGCGTTCCATATTCTCGCCGCCGAACAGTCCGTCCCCCACCTTGATTTCCCGATCTTCCACTTTCTGCCCGATGATGGGATTACCGCTCTCATCCACCCGCTGCAAATCAATTAACAGCAGATCACCCTTTTCCGCTCCTGTGTCCTTTTCGGTGACCTCCGCGTGCTGTTCCCGTAACTCCTCGAGCGCCTGATCCACATCGGCCGGCGTCGACTCGTATAACGTATGCTCCACTTCGAATCCGTTCTTGTAATCAAAGATCTCCAGGTCGGGTTCCGTGTCGAACCGGGCCGAAAACCTGAGAGGCTCTCCTTCGGCAAACTCCAGGTCCTCTATGGCCCCCTGGTTCACCGGGGTGTCCTCGATTTCGTCCAGCGCCTGCCGGTAATATGTATCCAGGGCGTCACTGGCGAATTGGTATTCAAGCTGCTTCCCATACTGCCTCTTGATCACTTTGACCGGCACCTTCCCCGGACGGAAGCCCGGAAGCTCCAGATCTTTGCGAAATTCCCGCAGCGATTTTTCATACTCCTCCCGCACATCCTCCCAGGGAACTTCCACTTCCAATCGCTTCTGATACGGCTTTTCTTCAGATGTAACGTCAACCTTCACAAGTCTGTCTCTCTTTCATTCAAATATTTCCGAATCACATGACTTGAAAATTAGAGAACACCCCCTGCAAGATCAATTGGTAATTAGCGGGCCTTTGCGATATGATTCAAAGAGATCGCCGCGAAGGACGCGAAGACCGCAAAGAAAAAACTCCCTATTATTGTGAGATATGAGTGTTTCGTCAGCTCACAGACACGGAAAATGGAAGGTCTGGATGGATTGGAGCATAGGAGACAATGGGACAGTGAGAAAGAGTGATAGAGAGGGGTAGTGACATTGGCTGTTCGCAGGTGGCTCTCCCGTTGAAGTTTGCCGCTCCTCGACGCAGGCGGGCTGGGTTGTTTTGGGAGTGAGGGAACACCAGATGGATAAGGTCAGAAGCAGCAGCGGCAATACCATTTCCTGAACAAAGTTACCGGCCGTGTTTCTTTCCTTCGTGTCAATTCGCGTCCCTTCGCGGCTGATTTTTTTCACGTGAGATGGTACAGCATAACATAAACCAGCACGCCGGTGACGGAGACGTACAGCCAGACCGGAAGGGTCCAGCGGGCGATTTTCTTGTGGAGCGCAAACCGCTCTCTTAACGCGCGAATCAGGGTGATAATGGCGAGCGGCACAATGACAGCCGCCAGAATGATATGGGTGATCAGAATGAAAAAATACACCGGCCGAATCCAGCTCTGGCCGGTGAAGGCGGTGGATCCCACCTGGGCGTGGTATATTAGGTACGATATCAGAAACAGGGCCGACACGCCGAAAGCAGCGATCATGAAGCGCTTATGTACGCGCATATTCCCACGGCGAATGAATCCGTATCCCAGAGATAATAACACCGCGCTGAGTCCGTTCAGAATGGCGTTGATAGTCGGCAGCATCTCTGTGGTGATCATGATTGGCAGTTAGTTAGTCTCCGGTTTCCCGTCGCCGGGTTACGTATAGAGCGAAAACGAAGGCCAGCAGTGCAAATCCGATCGTGACTCCCCAGGAGATAACATCCGTCGCCCGCCCGGAATAGAGTGCATCCCGTACCAGGTTCATTCCGTAGGTAAGGGGATTAATTTCAATAATCCAGGCCAGCCAGGTCGGTAATCCTTCGGCCGGAAAGAACGCCCCGGAGAGCAGCCACATGGGTATCAGCAGCAGGTTCATGATGGAATGATAGCCCTGCGTGGAATCCATGGGCCAGGCAATCACGTATCCCAGGCCTGTCAGCGCGAACCCGATCACAAACAGGATGATAACGAGTTCACCCAGTGCCAGGGCACTTATTTGCATTCCCAGGAACGGGAGAGCGGCCAGGAGCAGCGCCGCCTGGACCATCGCCAGGGTGGTCCCTCCAAGGATCTTTCCAAAGACGATACCGCTCCGGGGCATCGGAGAAACCAGTACACTCTGCATAAAACCCGACTGCCGATCCTGAATAATGGAAATGGTCGAAAAGATAGCTGTGAACAAGACGATAAGCACCAGAATACCGGGGAATAAATATTCCAGGTACGAAACATTTCCCAGCGATTCCGGCAGCCGGAACATCCCACCCAGACCGGCTCCCAACAGCAGCCAGAAGAGCACCGGTTGGCCCAGTGCGCCGAATACCCTGCTGCGGTCGCGCACGAAGCGGAGAATTTCCCGCCACCAGAGTGAGTAGGTCGATAAGAGCAATCCCACAGATGGCACAGCCTGCGGCTTTCCGTTCATACGTCCTCCATCCGGTGGCCGGTGAGATGAATGAACACATCCTCCAGCGTGGGCTTCCGGACGGTGATTTCCTGGATGTGCTCCCGGAACCGATCCACAACGTCCGGCACCAGGTGATGTCCTTCCTCCGAATCAAACCTGAGAGTGTGATTCAGCACCGTGGCGGTGATACCGAACCGCTCTTTCAATCCCTCTGAGAGCAGCGCCGTATTTTCGGTATGAATTTCCACCACTTCTCCGCCGATTCTGTTTCTCAGTGCCGCCGGCGAATCTTCCGCCACTAATTCCCCGGCATCCAGAATCGCCACCCGATCACACCGATCCGCCTCATCCATGAGATGGGTGGTCGTAAGAAACGTGATGTGGCGTTCCTGATTGATCTGCTCGATGAGATCCCAGAAATCCCGGCGCGCCCGCGGATCCAGACCGGTCGTCGGCTCATCCATCAGAACGATCTCCGGATCGCACAGCAACCCCTTTGCAATCTCCACCTTGCGGCGCAGTCCGCCGGACAGGGTTTCAACCCGGTCGTGGCTGCGCTCTCTCAGGCCAAACTGTCCAAGCATATTATCGATGGCCCTTCGCAATTCCTTTCCGGATAAGCCGTAACAGTATCCATGGTGACGCAAATTCTCCACCACGGTTAATTTTTCGTCCACGCTGGGCTCCTGAAAAACCACCGCGATACGAGTTCGCACCGCATCGGGATCCCGGAAAATATCGATCCTGCTGATAAACACAGTTCCGGCAGAGGGCAGCAGATGAGTCGAGAGGATTCGAAACAGGGTACTTTTCCCGCTCCCGTTCGGACCCAGCAGTCCGTAAATTCCGCCCCGAGGGACCTGAAACGTGACGTCCAGGAGCGCGGTCAGCTCCCCGAACCTGTGGGTAAGTCCGGACACCCGGACAGCTACATCACCTGTTTCGGTAATTTTCGCTTTTTCTGCAGAAGTGGGAACAGTCAATTGATCATGCATATACGGTGTCGTGTTTTCCGGATGATTCACCAAATCAGGCTCTATCGTTATACACGTTGGTGTATAGCCATTTCTGTGCGAGAATATAGTGTCATCCGCAGCCAATCATTGTTAAATTTAACTCCTGTTCTTGAATTCTTCCCCTCATAATACAATTTTATCCGCCATCATCAGCACCAGCAGCAGCGGGAGGTAAATAAGGGACGCCCACAGGGATCGCTTCGCATTCACATTGGAGGCAGATATCACCATCAAAATATTGACGCCCAGAAACAGAAGGCCGATAAGGAAGGCGCCGATCAGGTACAATTCCCCGGTAAGCCCTATGGCGGAAGGAATCAGGCTCACCACCAGCAGGCCGGCAGAGTAGAGCATCATCTGATATCCGGTAAACTGCTTCACTTCCTGGAGAACGGTGAGCATGGGAAATCCGCCCTGCTCGTAATCTTTGCGGCATAACCAGGCGATGGCCAGGAAGTGCGGCAGCTGCCAGAGGAATAAGATCGCAAACAGAATCCAGGCTTCGTAGGCAATGTGTCCGGTGGCGGCGGTCCATCCCCCCATGGGCGGAAGCGCCCCGGGAATGGCTCCGAACAGGGTGGCCAGCGGCGAGATGCGCTTCATCGGTGTGTAGATAAAAACATAGCTCACCCAGGAAATCACCGCCAGGAGCGTTGTGATGTCATTCACCGTCACAAACAGATACAGCAAACCGAGGAAAGAAACCGCGATTCCGAAAACCAGGACCTGGGTGGGCTGCATGCGTCCGCTGGGAAGCGGTCGATTCCGGGTACGCTTCATTCTGGCGTCGGCGTCCCGCTCCATCCAATGGTTCAGCGCTCCGCCGCCGCCCGCAACCAGTCCGGTCCCAATCAGCGTGTGAATCAACAGCGGCAGATTCAGCGTGCCCGAGGACCCGAGATAAAATCCCGCCAGCGCCGTGACCATCACCAGCGTAGTTATCCCCGGCTTTAACAGATCTTTATAATCCTGGACTTTCTGCAGGATGGACGGAACTACTCGCGTTTTCGTATTTATAAGTGTATTCATAATCTCTTAAGATTCCCCTGAATATTGCGGAAAGAATTCGCGTCGACCTCTTTGCCCATTACGCTGAATTCTTCCATGTTTTTTTAATCTGCGGAAATCCGAGTTATCTGTGTCATCTGCGTGCTATTTCTTTCCATGTAAAATTCAGGTTCCCTGGTGCGCCAGAGTCCGGATATCATTGCGCAACACTTCAATACTGGCATCCTCCAGACTACTGTAATATCCCCGGATTCGGTTCTGAGGATCGATCAATACGAAGCGCGTACTGTGTCCCATGGGAAAATCGCCTCCCAGCATAAACCCATTCACGGAGAGATCCCGTACCTCCCCTATGGGCGCCCGCAGAAAATTCCAGCGCTGATCGCTCACTCCGTATCGGCTTTGATATGATTGTAATGCCGCCAGAGAATCCCGCGCCGGATCGACCGAGATCGAGACAAACTGCACCTTCTGCGCACCGGCATATTGATCGTAGAGTTCAGCCATCTTCATGCTCATCATCGGACAGGGACCCTGACAATTGGTGAAAAAGAAATCCAAGACGGTGATTTTTCCCTGCAGATCCTCGCTGCCAAAGGAGATGCTGTCCTGATTGACAAAGGTGAATTCCGGCACGGTCGCATAGACCGGGAGATCCGTCCTCGATTCCCGGGCATGCCGGATAATTACTGCCGACACCACTGCCAGGATGACCACCGCGGCTCCAATCCAGAGAAATATCTTTGGAAATTGTCTTTTATTCGTCATATCGCACCACCTTATATTTCATCGATGAATATAATAGCAATAAAACTCCGATAAATAAACTGGCTGTCCACAGATGATAGAGCTGCATCACATTCGGAAGCCCGAATCCCACCAGAATTCCCCCGATCACTATTTGTGCTGCGACAACAGCGACCATCACCTTACTCCCGTACTCAACCAGCGCGGAAGGATTCACGCCTTGTTTGCGGATACGATCCGCTGTCCACCAGGTGAACATCGCCACCAGCACACCGAATAAGCCGTGCAGATAACTCACCGGATCCGCCTGCTGCAGTAACTCGCTTCGCGTAAACAAGGGGAACCTTGCCGCGGCATGTTCGATGCCCGAACGCACCTGGGTACCCAGAATGACCTGGAAGATAGTCAGACCCCACAGCAAGCCCACCAATTTTCGGAGCGAATCCGGATATCGCGCCTGGCGTTCCATCTCCGGATGTTCGAGATAATACGCCTGCAGCGCAGCATAAATAAGCAGACTCACGATTATAAACGCCATTACCATATGCAGAGAGACAATGATCGGCTCCAGACCCGATGAGACCACCTGGCTCCCCTGCCAGCCCTGGAACGCCACCAGCAGGGCGGCTGTTAGTGATGGGTACAGAATGCGCTTCTCCTGCCGCAGATTTTTGAGCGCCAGGATGGCAACTCCCAGAATCAGCAATCCGACCGCCACGCCGATTAACCGGTTAATATATTCAATCCAGGCCAGCGTGAAATTGAACAGCGCCGGATCGATATCCGCCGGCAGCTGACTTGCCGAGGTCGGCGGAATCCATCGTCCGAAACATTTCGGCCAGTCCGGGCACCCCAGGCCGGCACCTGAGACCCGCACCAGACCTCCGACAAAGATCAGCAGATACGTGGCGGCAATCGTGATCACATTGAACCGCCGGTATCGCCGGATCTTTCCTTTTGTTGACGGATTCATCAAAATACTCTCTCTATATTCCTATTTCACGCCTCCAGCAGGAATTCGATGACATCAGAAATAAGGTGCTCCCCCGCCGAATGCCCTTTGAGCTATAGGTTACCGAATGAACACACATCTTGCTTAACATACTTTTAACAGGATCTCTCATTTCTCCGAGCGATTTCATTTACCGAATTGCTATTGAAATACTGTCTTCTGATCTCTGGGAAGGTCATCAGTGCGCTGTCTGTTGCGAGTCTGCCGAAACGGTGTCGCTTTCTGTGGTCTGCATTGCGGCGCTGCTCGTGTCAGCCCCGGCCGTCTCGACCACCTGGGGCTGCCCGCTATAGGGGCCGGCAACTTCCTGGTAGAGATCCCCCCGGCGGAGCGTATCGAACAGGGTGAGCACAATAAAAAAGGCCAGCATCAGAATTGCCATGAGGAAAATGGTAAGATACAGTTTGTTATCATAATACAGGTGCATAAAAATAAACGCTACCAGAGATGCCTTCAAAGCCGCAATACCGATTGCCACCACCAAATTGAACGGTCCCAGATGCACGAAAGAAATCGCGACGGTTAAACCGGTGAGTAGAAACAGGGCCGCTCCGACGGTTAAATAGGTTTTTGCAGAGATAATATGTTCTTTGCTCGCTTGAACTTCCTGTGCCATACACTCACCCCACTAAATACAGTAATGGAAATAAAAAGATCCAGATAATGTCTACCAAATGCCAGTAGAGGCCGGACATTTCGACAGGTGTGTAATAT
>DATFLS010000485.1:0-2671 GCA_035267465.1 bacterium | reverse complement strand
ATACCAGATTGCTATCCCCAGCAGAACAAAAAATACCATGACCAAGACATACCGAAACCGGAGGAGATGAAACACAAGTCGTCGGTAGATTTGTCTCAGGCTATTAAACCAGTGGCGGCCCGCCGATCCCCCGCCATGCTTGCGGAGGCCCGGCAGCAAATGTGCAGGCAGCGCTATGGTCGATTCCGCCAGAGAAATAAACAACGCCAGGCTGATGGCCAGGGGTACCGGAACGATATACTTGCCGAACACTCCGGGCATAAAAAACATGGGCGCAAATACCAGAAACGTGGTCAGGACCGTGGTAACGACCGGACGAAACACTTCATGGACACCGTTGGTGGCGGCATCCAGCGGAGATTCTCCCTGCTCCCGGTGCTGATAAATATTCTCGGCAATAATGATGGCATCGTCAACAATGATACCAATGACCAGTATCATGCCGGTGAGAGTGATAGTATCCAGATACATTCCGAACAGCGGCAGTAAGAAGATTGTACCCAACATCGCTACCGGGATACCGATGGCCACCCAGAAGGCGGTCCGAAGATTCAGAAACACAGGTAACACCAGAATGACCAGGATGAGGCCTATCCATCCATTGTTCAGTACCACTTCGAAGCTGTTCCGGACCACGCGGGACAGGTCATTGGAATAGAGTACCTGCACATTCTCCGGCAGATTCTCATTCTCCCGCTGGATGAGTTCCTTGACCGCTGCACAGGTTCGCATCACATCCGACGATTCGCTGATATAGACCAGAAATGAAATGGCAGGTTTCCCGTTAATTCTTGACAGCAGCCGTTCATCCTTGAAATCATCATTGATGAAGGCGAGATCTTTCACCTTAAGAAGCGGACCTTCGAATGTGGAGCGGACTATCACGTCGCCGACTTCCTCCGGATCCCGAAATTGCGCCAGCGTCACCAGATCTTGCTCGCTGGTATAGGATTCAAATGATCCGGTAGTGCCACGGATATTGCGGCGCTGAATGGCATTAATAATTTCAAACATGGAGAGTTGATACTGTTCCACAGCCCGGGGTGAGACCTCCACCAATATTTCCCGGGTGCGATATCCATACCGCTCCAGACGAGATACCCCGGACAGATTTTTGAGTTTTTTCTCAAAGATTCGGGCATATTCCCGTAATTGTCTGTAAGGGACATCGCCGGAAAGCCCCACCTCGATGACCGGCTGATCAGTGGAACTGGGTTCGGTGATCAATGGCGATTCGGTGACTTCTGCAGGGAAATCGGTCACCCTGCCCACGGCTTCCCGTATTTCAGTTTTGATCTTATCCTGGTCACTCACATCGATGTCGATAAATGTCTGAATCACAGAAACATTTTCCATCGATATGGAGGTCATCCGCTCGATTCCCACCACACTTTTGAGTTCTTCCTCGATTTTGTTCGTCACATTCAATTCCACATCCTCAGGGGAGGCTCCCGGATATCGCGTGGTGATGATCATTAAACCGAAGTCAACCGCAGGGTAAATATCACGTTTGATACCAACGAGTGTACTCAAACCCAACATAATAATCATGAGGGTTATCAGGGTCGCCAGAATATGGCGTTCGGCAAAAAACCTGAAGAATGATTTCATAACTTCGAATCTCTCCTTTCACAAATCACGCGAGGGTGAATGTGAGGTGGTTACTCATACACCTCATCCGTCAAAGATCTAACCTGCAATACAAGCTTGTGGTAGGTGAGGGCATTCTGTGCATAGATGAGTTTAGCGTTCTCTTCCTCGTCCCGGCTCTGGATGACAAAGGTCAGCTCTCCCCGGCCCTGCTGGTAGAGCTTGAATTCTTCCTCGGTCTTTGCCGCGGCAAGCCGGATCTGCTCCCGGTTCAGCTGTAAAACTTCCTCCAGTTCGGTAAGACGGACATAGAGATTGGTGAGTGCGGAAGTGAGGTCAAGCAACAGGTCAGTCATCGCATGGTTTAGTTGAGTGATTTGCATCGAGGTTTTGCTGATGTTGTGCCGGGCCGTGCGTTTTTCCAGGGGCACGCTGAAGCGAAGACCAACTGTGGCGTCGGGTTTATCGATGCCATAAGATTGGATGTACACGTTATCGATTTCGCTCAGATAGACCCGGGCGAATGCAGACAACTCGGGCTTTGTGTTCTCTTCGTAACCCCTCCGGGCCAGTTCCAGCTGCTCGATCCGGATACGGAGTGGCCGGAGCAATCGCGATTCTTTCTGCAGCCGGGCGATCACGGTTTCCAGGGAATCCAGGTCGATTGTTTCATAGAGTTGGTAGCTGGGAGTCATAGTATAGAGGGTTTCATCCTGTGCCAGCTCCGCCAATTCCGCCCGCAGCCCATTCCGCTGAGACTCGAAAAACATGACATTCTGCATGGCGAAACTCACCGCATTTTCTGCCCGAATCACATCCACCTCATCGATTAGGTTCGCTGCACGCATCCTCCGGGTACGCTGCAGTTCTTCCTCAGCGAGACGTTGCCGCTCAAGACCGATTCTCTGCTGCTCACTTAGAAGCACCCAGTCCAGGTATTTCTCTGCCGCCCGTGTCAGAAATCCCTCCAGTGTTTCCGCTGCCATGATCTCAGAATAATCGATGTCAAATTGCTTCAGATCATACTGCAACCTGTCTAAAAAGCCGTTTCGATTCCGGAGTAGAGGATGGCTGTAGGTGA
>DATFLS010000484.1:0-10475 GCA_035267465.1 bacterium | reverse complement strand
TTCTCTTCGTGCGACACCGCGGTGAACATCATCACAGGAATGGACCGCCACTCTTTGTGTTCCTTGATTTTTTTTAGTACTTCAAATCCATTGACCACAGGCATCATGGCATCCAGAAGTATGAGCTGCGGGATGGCCTTCTCGAGATAACTGAGACCCTCGATACCACTGGGTACTTCCACGCTCTCGTACCCCATCCCCTCGACTGCTTTCCTTACTAATTTCCGCACGACCGGATCATCATCGATGGTAAGCACAGTTGGTTTCATGGATGTCTACTCCAGATACATGGTTAAGTCTTGCACAATCGTTCGGGTATTAATGGGTTTCTCAATAAATCCGGCACAGCCGACCTCCAGCGCCTTTTCCTTATCTTCCGGACGCACATTCGCGGAAATAGCGACAATAGGGATTTGTTGTGTCCCGTTCTGGTGGGTATACTGATTGACGAATTCATACCCGCTCATGCCTGGCAATTGCAAATCAAGTAAAATGAGATCAGGCCGAATACTTTCCATCTGATGCAGTGCTTCTTCGGCGCTATCAAGTACAACCACCTCCATTCCACCGGATTCCAGTACTTTCTGGATTAATCTGGAGTTTAGCTCATTATCCTCAACCAACAGTACTCGATTAGCCATGTTCGACGGTTTCTCTCTCCTTCGGTTCCTCTTCATAATCACCGGATAACGGAATGACAAAATAGAAGGTGGTGCCCGCTCCGACCTCGCTCTCAACCCAAATCGATCCCTTGTGCAATTCAATGAGTTTTTTCGCAATCGGCAACCCTAACCCGGTGCCTTCATACTCTCGACTGTGCGATCCGTCCACCTGCCGGAATTCGTCAAAAATTAACTCATAGTTCTCCTCACTGATGCCAATTCCGGTATCCGAGACGGCAAACTGCACCATCGGTTCTCCGCGTTTTCGTATCATTCTGACCTGCAAGGTGATCTCCCCATTCACAGGCGTAAATTTGCTGGCGTTGCCCAGGAGGTTCAGCAAGACCTGTTTCACTTTCTTCCAATCAATCCGGATGGTCGTCACCTCCTGATCAATCTTCCGGGTATACTGCTGATCTTTGCTCTGCATCACTCCCTTAATGGTATGTTCGATATCTTCCACAAATTCCTGGCAATCCACTTCCTCCGGATGAAGATCCATCTGACCGGAACGAATTTTACTGAGGTCCAGGATATCATTAATGAGCAACAACAAATGTTGCCCGCTGCTCAGAATATTTTCGATAAATTCCTTCTGCTCATCGTTCAGGGCGCCGGTGAGTCCGTCGATTAACACCTCGCTAAACCCGATAATCGAATTCAACGGAGTCCGCAATTCATGGCTCATGTTGGCCATGAACTCGTCCTTAAACTGGTTAATACGCGCCAATTCCGAGTTTAAGCGTTTCATCTCTTCATTTGCCTGAGTGAGTTCTTCAATCCGCTCCTGGAGCTTGGCAACTAACTCTTCACTGTACTGCCGGAAATACTCATTCCGTTTCTGCTCAGTGATCTCCTCTACTTTTCCGGACAGGTAATCTTCCACCTGCGAAGCCAGATTAAACCAATCGATCGGTTTGGGGATAAACCCACTGCAGCCCGCCGCCAGAGATTTCTCCCGCTCTTCATCGGTATTGTTCCCCGTGACGGCGACAATAGGCACATTTTTTAATTCATCGATAGACCGGATTCTGGTGGTGGCCTCATACCCGCTCATACTGGGTAACTGGAGATCCATCAATATCAAATCCGGTTTAAATTCCTGGGCTTTTTTAATCCCCTCCAAACCGGATGAGGCGGATGCGACGGTATATTGCTCTTCTAAAAATCTGGTGACTAACTCTTGAATATCTGGTTCATCTTCGATGTGCAGCACCTTATGCTTAGTCATAATTCGGCTCTATCTTTAGCATATCCACGCCATCAGCAGTGTACTCTTCTATATCCATCTCTTTCAAAGATAACAGCTTATTCAAGACAGACACTATGCGCTGTATCTGGAGATCAATGATTCGAAACCGCTCTGTAATATCGGATTGCTCAAACACTTCTTTAATTTCTTCCAGATCATTTTCCAGCAAATGCAGATTCCCGGTGATGATCGCCAGCGGATTATTAATTTCGTGGCTTAATTTCACGGCCATTTGTCCTATCAGCGCCATTTTTTCGGACCGAATCAGCTTATCCTGGGTCTCCTGTAATTGTTTATTTAACTCTTCCAGTTCGATATTCTTTTGCATAATCTGGACGGTCGATTTGACGTTCTCGATAATCCCCGCGATCTGACCGCCAATGATCTGGAGTTTCACCAGATCATTCTCTTCAAATGCGTTCTGCCGGGAATGCCCGCAGTTTAAAACACCGACCAGCTTTTCCTTCACAAGCAGAGGGACGCTCAGGAAGCTATGGATTTCACCGTCCTCTATCTTCTTACTGCCGCGGACGTTCCCAAGGTTAATCGGCCGTTTAATCTGGGCCGTCCATCCGGAAAGCCCTTTCCCCATCTTGAAATTAAAGATACTAATAAGATCTATTTCCCCGCCTACGTTGGTCACCGGTTCCAATTTCTCCGTCCGGCTATCGTATAAATACAACGTACTTCTCTCATATGGGATTATCTGGCGAGTCAGGGTTAAGATATTGGTGAAAATCTCTTCCGGTTTCTCATCAACCTGCAAGAGCTTCGTAATATCAAACAGTACAGACTGCAGTACTTCGTTAAACTCATTCATGAGCGCCTCTGCTCAGTTGCTAAAATCTTCTTAATCATCTCGACCACCTCGTCCAACACCACCTCATCCCGGGAGGTCAATTCTTTCTTCCATTGAACCCGGATCGGTTCGGTTTGATTTTCCGTAGGCATGCCGTTCTCCGGCGGTAGCGAGCCAGCCCGGACCTTACTGCTCCGGTTCCAGTGGCAGCTTAATCGTCAGGAGCGAGCCATTGTCCGAGTTACTACCCAGCTCCATCCTGCCGTCATGTTCTTCGATAATCTGCTGACAGATATTCAGCCCGAAGTTGGTAAAATTCATCTCATCGCGTTTCTCCGGATCGGCAAATGACGCAAACATGTCCGATGGAAACTCTCCATCGTTGGCAAGAGAAACATGCCATTCGGCTTGATTCTTGTCGTTCCCGGATGGCTGGCTGGTAATGCCGCAGATGAGTTTCCCGCTGTTATCCATCGACTGAAGCACATTCTGAATCAGGATAATGAACACTTGCTCAATCTGATTCTTCATTCCGGATATCCATGTTTTTTCTGCGGGGTAATGCTCAACAATTTCAATGTTTTTAAAATCTACGACCTCCTGTGTGAGTCCCAGGGCATTCCGGATGGACTCGACCAGATCGACTTTCTCGATGGTCTTGTTCGATTTCTGAGCATAGTTATAAATGCTTTTGGCCAGAGATTTTATTCGTTGAATTTGCGGTTTCATTTCCAGGATCAATTCGCGATCCAAATCGGTCAGATTGTCGCGGGAATAGAGCACCTCCAATTTCTCCAGTACTGCCGATAACGGGGTGGAGATATCGGCGGCTAACAATTCTGCCATAGATCCCAGGGAGGTGAGTTTATCGGACTGCCTGAGTTGTTGATTGATCTTGGCCAGTTCCTGGTTTCGCGCGCGTAGTTCATCAATGATACGGGTTTTCTCAGCCGATTGCTCTCTGGTATCCGTGTGTAACTGTTGGGTATGTTCCTGCAACTGCCGTTCGATCTCCGCCTTCTCCGACCTGATCAAATAAAATTCCAGGGCGCTTTCGATGGTGTTCAGAAACTCAATTTGTTCCCAGGGTTTCAGGATGAACCGGAAGACTCCCACCCGGTTAATCGCCTCGATGGACACACTCAGATCAGCATATGCCGTCATCATTATTCTGATGACAGACGGGTGCTCTTTGCGCACCTTCTCAAGAAACTCCACCCCCTTGATTTTGGGCATTTTGTAGTCAGAAATCACCACCGCCACTTCCTGCTCGTTCAGTATAGTGAGGGCCTCCTCAACCGATTCGGTGGTGATCACCTCATAGGGTTGTTTTTTGAGGGTGGATTCGACAACCTTGAGCAGAATGAGTTCATCATCCACCACCAACACAGACAAACCTTTAAATCTCGTTGAATCTACCATGTCAACCTGCATAAGCTAAGGGTTCTTGTTTCACCGGTAACAGTTGTGTGTAATCCACGCGCATATTTTTGATAGTGCGCACCCGGATTCCGACCTGTGAGAATCCTTTGTTTTGTAATCCGGAACGAAATTGGGGCAGGAGTTCCTCCGCTTTCATCGCAAGTTCCCCTGAATTCACCTCGACAGCGCCGGCCAGATCGGTCTCACGGTATTCCAGTAAAAATTGCAGTATTCCGCCGTCTGCCAGTGCGGCAATCAACGATAGACGTGCTGGCTCTTCTTCCGCCCCTGCCTGGCTGGGCTGCCAGTATGAAAAAGCCATAACCCCCCAGTGATTCTCCCAGAGGAATGGGAAAAATGATCCATACCACGACCCCTGTTCCCAGATCAGGTTTCTGAGAAGATGCCATTGTCCCCAATGTGTCTGCATCCCTTTCACTACCGGAGTTGAGGCGCCGTCCGCAGACAACTCCTGAACATACTTCTGGATTGTGCTGAGCGACTGCGCGATATCATTGTGTAGCTGCAAAATTTTCGCGGGGATTTGGAGCGCTTTCAGCCGGGCGAGCAAGGAGGCAGAAAATAATGCCGCACCTTGTTCCAACCACGCTCCAAACGCCAGCAGATCTTCTCCGGAAGCGAACGAGACGTTCCATAATATCCGACGCCACGCTTCCGGATGGCGCTGCACAAGGTCAATGAATTTCCGGAGGTCCCCTGGGCCAAGATCCCTGCCAGCAGAGGTCAGCATCTCATACGTTACCGGGATGTCCCGATCCAGAAATGCGCTCAGTAAGTCCGAATTAATGTTGGCTTGTTGCATCGTCCCTCCGGATTGCTCCATGGATTGCAGGACCTGCAGATGTGGTCTGGGCCGAAGTTTTACCACCCGAAGCAGGAGCTCTTCCTCCGGGGCGACGGAAAATTCAGACGAGGCCACCAGATTCTGTCCTCGTATCCCCACCCGGATGTACCCATTCCCCAGTATCCGACGCACTCGACCACGAACGATCTGCCCCACCCGAAAGGCAGGCAGTCTGCCTTTTGAACTCGTGCCGCCCGATGTCCGCTGCAGCTTCACTTTCGATATCCCCACGGGTTACCCCTTGATACTCTTTAAGCGCATAATCTTCGCCTCTTCTTCCGAGATATGCATGCTTCTCGAAAGGTCCCGAATGGATTGCTCCGATAATAATTCCGCATTCAACTGTTCTCTGTGTTGTGTTTCAGATCTGATACGCTCCTCCTGCTGGCTGATCCGTATCAGCAATTCCACTTCTCCCCGGCTCATGTGGAGATTCCGGGCAATCATGTCCGGTTTCATCTCAGATTGATACAATTCCATGACTTCCGTCTGCTTCAGCACAAAACCAGATTTCTCCTGTTCCTTCGAGCGCTGAGGAGGCGCATGCTCCTGAACCCATTCGGCAGGCGCCTCTTGTTTTGTGGCTGGCTCCGATTCTTCGTCCGCCGATTCGGGCTCGAGATCCTCCTCCGGGAGCGGTGCGTCCCCGACCGGAGCAGGATTCGTTTCCTGCAGCTTTTCGTGTATTTCCGCCAGAAACTGCTGAAAATCGTTGTCCTCCTGCTTATCTGCATTCAAGCGGGATCGGAGAGTCTTGAATATCGACCTGATCTCTGATCTCTTCATAACGAGTAACCCTATACCCAGCCCGGCAAGTAACAACACAAATCCATACCATTTAATCGATGGCGGATATTGTATATCTGCGGTCTCACTTTCCTGAGGATTTTCCCGGGTAGCGGTCGATGGCCTGTACTCGGCGGGAATGACATCTGTGTACCGGTTTTCTCCTGTCGTAGTTATCTGCTGATAATAATCGTACCACGCCAGGCTG
The DNA here is from genome assembly GCA_035267465.1 of bacterium. Taxonomy (GTDB): domain Bacteria; phylum Fidelibacterota; class JAANXI01; order JAANXI01; family JAANXI01; genus DATFLS01. The sequence continues at coordinate 4,481 of DATFLS010000484.1, read as the reverse complement.
GCCGACTGCTGGTCACCTCTCCGCTCGAAATACTGGGCCAGCCATTCCAATTGGTCCTGAGATACTGGCTCGCGGTGTCTCGAATGCTGATAGAGTATTCTGTACCATGGGTACTGATGCTGCCTCGATTGCTGTACCTGACTCAGGAGAAACGTATCTCTGGGAGAAGATTCCACAGCGGACAGTACCTGCCGCAACGCCGTTTGTTCTCCGGAATCCAATTGACTATAATTTCGCGAACCATACCGGATAATATCTTCCCAGGTTTTTCGCGCCAGCGGCCCGGTGAACTCCAGGATAATGGCATGCTTGTTCGCACTATGTTGAATTTCATACGGACGGTCCGTCTTCAGGCGCAGGTGAAAAGTACTGCCGGATTGGTTGTCCATTTTGCGTACTTCCAGCGGAAAAAACTTCCACAGGGGAGAATTTGAACGATGGAGTACCGCGTTGTCGATATTCTTAATATGAAATTCATGGGATTTGTTCGGCCGCTCCGTCAACAGGTAATCCGGATATTCGTGCGTTTGAATCCGGACGATTACCTGTTGCTCACTCCCGAACGACACGTCGGCCACCAGCGTATCGGACAGGGTGGTGAGCGCCGAACAGGCGGCAAGAAAGAGTATGGAGATCACGGCGATGATACCATGACGGATGCTCTGTCGTCGACGGGTCATAGATCTGTCGTTATACCTTAATGTCAATGTTATTCCCCAATTCCTTGTTTGGCGCTTCAGGAGGATTGAGTAGTTTCGTTGTGTCTTTGTTGCCTGGCGCTTCCTTCTCAGGCTCTTCTTCATGGTTCTGTTCGCGCTGCGATTTCTGTTCCTGATCGTGCGCTTCGTTCTCCTGGTAATTCTTTTCGATGAACTTCAGATGATTCGAAAATCTCTGGCTGTCCTGCTCGGGTTCGTCCTGGTGGGCCGGATTTACCCGCCTGGATTTATCGACCGTTCCGATTTTATTCCGTAAGGATGTCCTATGAATGCGCATATCCATAGTGACTCACCTCATCTTAATATATTCTCCAGGTAAACAAGTACTTTGGTGTGGATCTGCGAAATCCGGGATTCCGAGAGGTCCAGCACTTCACCAATCTCCTTCAGGGTCAATTCTTCGTAATAGTAGAGCGCGATCACCAGTTTCTCCTGATCCGGTAGTTGTTCGATTATCTGCACGAGTCGGTCTTTTTCGTCTTCCCGAACCAGCTCATCCAGTGGATTGGTATGCTCCTCCTGCTCAACTTTTTGCTTGATACTATACCCGTCCTCCTCTTCGGATGATCCATATTCAAAATCGAGGGACAGCATATAGCGTTTCGAAACGTCATTCAGCATTTTATAATATTCATCGACGGTGACGTCCAGCGATTCCGCAATTTGCTCATCCGTCGGGAATTCGCCGAGTTCTATGGTGAGTTCCTCGATAGCGCCTTCAATCCGCCGGTGATTATCCCGCAGTGATCGAGGGCCCCATTCCACCCGGCGTAATGTGTCGATCATCGCCCCGTGAATACGCGGATAGGCAAAGGTTTTGAACTTCACATTCTGATAGGGATCAAATCGATCCACGGCCTCGATCAATCCGATCACCCCGGCGTGGAACAGATCATCCCAGCTGAGGGTCGGGGGTAAATTCCCGGTAATTCGGCCGGCAATGTATTTCACCAGAGGTAAATATTGTTCAACTAGCTGCGCTCGAATATCCGACGATCCGGTCTTCACAAATTCATCCCAGAGATTGTCGACTTCGGTTGCGGATTTCTGTTCGATCTGAATGTTATTTGAAGTAAACATAACTCTTCACTCTAGCTGTTTTCGTTCGGTTCTGCCTGGGGGGCATCCATATTTTTTGTTTGATTCGCCTCATTGAGTATCCATCGATAGCCATACCGGACAGCCAGAATGAGAAAAATAAATATGGCTATCCAGATCAGGGCCTTCCATGCCGCACTGAAATAACTGTATCCGATGAGTTTATAGATAAAGACAATGCCCAGGTATATGAGCAGCACGATATTGGCAACAAAATCATGCATAGTTCCTCACCTATCCTATCATGTGAAATGAGTTCGTGATATGCTGTGTATCATCTTTCACCGTGGCAACGATCTCCCGGAATATCGATAACCACTGGCGCCCTGCTTCCTGCAAAAGAAACGGAGTCTGTTGTCTGGTTGAATGCGCAATGTCATCCACCCAGGGAATCGCACCCCAATAATCCAGGGACTGGTTAAGCATTTTTTGAATCATCAATTCCAGCTGTTTATAGATCGTCCACGGATTCTCATCCCGGAGATACTGGTTGATGATCATCCCGAGGTTCGGATTTTCTCCGGACAGCGTGAACGATTTCGCGATGGCATACGTATTCAGGCAGGATGTCGGATCCGGGGTGCTCACCATCACGATGTGGTCTGCTACCAGGCTCCATTCGATGACTCGCAGCCCCAGCCCGGAAGCCGTATCGATGAGAATGAGGGCATACTCCCGCTTCCACTCTCTTATCAGGCGGCTGAGTACCGTGGCGCTCGCATGGAGTCCCACAAATTTCTCGGAATCGAAGGGCTGGGGTGCGAGAATATCTGTGGTCCGGGCTATTGGGTAAACAGCCTCTCTCCAGGTTCGCCGGCCGATGAAAATCTCTTTCCAGCTGACAGTGGACTGTTCATTGGCGAGCGTTGAGAGATCCCCCAGCAAGAAATCACCGTCAACGATTAAGGTGCGTTCTGGCGCTGCCAACCCTAAATTGAGCACCAGGGTGGATTTTCCCACGCCACCTTTTCCACTGGTGATGGTCATAATAATTCCCTGCTGTTCTCCTTCCCTATGTCTGGCCTCAATCAACCGGGACAGATTCTTCTGTTCGATATAATCCTGCAAGGCTGCTGCTTGCTCATTCATTCCATTTCTCCAAAGAGGAGTTGGCAATACCCGGCGGCTGAGCCCGCCATGATGTCTTCCGGCACATTCTGGCCGTTGGTAAAATAACTCACCGGCCAGGAGTACTGCTGCAGCATCGATAGCACCGACCCGGCCGCCTCTGCCTCGTCGGTCTTGGATATAAGCAGATCCGTCACCGGCAGGAGCGAAAACTTGTTGGCAACAGATCGCAGGGTTGCCGTTGAAGTCGTCGCACTCAGCACCAGGTGCATCTCATGGGGTTCCGCGGCCTCCAGAATCTGCTGAATTTGCAGAATGTTTTCCCGGTCGTTCTGACTGCGGCCGGTCGTATCGATATAGATGTAATCGTAATCGGTGAACTTCTGCATGGCTTCCGTCATTTCCTCCGGCGTGTACACTACTTCAATCGGTAATTCCAATAGATGGGCAAAGGTAGTGATTTGATCCGTGGCTGCCACTCGATAGGTATCAGCCGTTATGAGCGCTACACGCCGGCTTTCTTCCAGTGATCTCTGGGTGGCCAGTTTTGCAATGGTCGTCGTCTTTCCCACCCCGGTCGGTCCGACCAGCGCAATTATCCGTTGCTCCTCGTCCATCACCGGCGAGGGCGATTCCATAAAAATACTGTCCACCGCCTGTTCAAAATATTCACGGATCTCTTCATGGGATGCCTTTTTTCCCTTCTCCTTCATCGCATCCCGAATCAGGTTCTTGATGAGATAGGCATCGACCTCCTGGTTCACCAGATAGAGATACCATTCGCGGTATTGATCAGGCATCTGCTGGACATCCGGATGCTGCAAGTCCACCGTCAACCGTTCAATCGTCTCCTGCATTTTGAGCATGGTCTCGCGCATTTCCCTGGTTTCTTCGGTGGGCTCACTGCTCGGGGCATCCGCCTCTTTGCTCCCGGTTGGCGCGGGCTCCTGATTGGGAGGCGCCTGCTGATAAATGCCTGCCGTTACCTCGACCCTGGCCTCCGGATCCTCGGCAGAATTCCCCTTGAGGTTTCGGGTATTCAGAATGACCGCGTCCGCGCCGAATTCCCGCCGAATCTGTCGCATGGCGTTCCGGACCGAATCCGACTGCACCTTCTTAATTTTCATCCCTGTCTCTACCATCTGGTATGTTTCCGTCCTTTCCGTATCATTCAATTTCTAACATACCAATTGATTCTACTTCGATATGCATGGTCAGCTCCCCATACGAAAGCACGGCAATCTCCGGAAATTCCGGTTCAATCAGCATCCGGAAATAGGGCCGCAAGGTCGGAGTGCACAGAATCAGCGGTTGCAGCCCGCGGGCATTCATCTGATTATTCAACTCCTGGAGCGCCGTATACAAATTTTTCACCTCTTCCGGTGCCAGACCTAATGTGCCGAGGTTCTCCCCCTCGGTGTCCTGGATCGTTTTACTCATCCGTTGCTCCAGCCTGGGATCCAGGGTCATACAGTACAATTTGCCGTCGCCGGCTCTGAACTGGTTACAGATCACTTCGGAGAGTGAACCCCGCACATATTCCAGTAACATCTGCGGATCTTTGGTCTGTGGTGCAAAATCGGCCAGCGATTCCAG